>CABYVI010000005.1 GCA_902522415.1 uncultured SAR116 cluster alpha proteobacterium
GATTTGGTTAAAGTATGAAGCAGGAAATCCAACAGGTTCATATAAAGATAGAATGGCCTTAAGTGTTCTGACACAAGCTCTAAAAGATGGCTTTTTAAAAAAAGGAGACCGTATTATAGAGTATACTGGGGGTAGTACTGGTTCTTCTTTAGCTTTTGTTTCAGCTTCTCTGGGACTTAATTTTACTGCTATTTTTTCAGATGCCTTTTCAGACTCAAAAAGGCAGACTATGGAAGCATTTGGAGCAAAGGTAATCATTGAAAAAAGTAATGGTAAAGGGATAACTCCAGAGCTCATAGGAAAAATGAAAGAAAAAGCTTATAAATTATCAGAAAAGCCAAATTCTTTTTATGTTGATCAATTTGGATCAGAAAATGTTCTTAAAGGGTATATTCCATTAGGCCAAGAAATTAAAAGAAAATTAAATAGTTTTGATGTATTTTGTGCATCAGTTGGAACTGGTGGCGCAATTATGGGAACTTGGGAGGGATTGGATACTCCTTCAGCCAAATTAGTAGCTTTTGAGCCATTACAATCACCTTTTTTAACAACTGGAAAAGGTGGAGCACATAAAGTTGAAGGTATAGGTGTTGGTTTTGAACCACCTTTTATTGATAGAAATAAATTAAATGAAATTCATTGTATTGATCAAGATGATGCGTTTGAAATGTGTAGGAAATTAGCTCAAGCAGAGGGAATTTTCTGTGGCGGGTCAACTGGAATGAATGTTTATGGTGCGATTGAAATAGCAAAAAAGCTAAAAAAAGGAAGTAGAATAGTTACTCTAGCATGTGACAACGGATTAAAATATTTAAATAGCCATATCTATAGTTAACAAATCCTTTAATTTGATACTTTGAAAAATAAATCTTGAATTATACAATCATTACCATTTATGGGCGTTAAGTCTTGCGGGCATGAAGACATAACGACAATAGTATTCATATAAGCCTTTAATTCAATCTTATCAAAGGGTTTTGCTCTAGGTGCAAGCCACTGAATTTTACCATTTTGATCTACAGGAATATTCATCCAAAGATTTAAAGGTGAGGGAATAGCAGGTGCTCTTTCCCCAATTGCAATTAATGCCATTCTTAGATTGTCAACACAGTTATCGTGATAATCTTTACATCCCAGTTCTTGATAACGATGATGATCACATGAGGCAATCACTGTATCGTGAAAACCTTCTGAAGTATCCTCGATTATGGTAAACATTTTTTTTCTTGTATTTGACACTAAACTGTCACCATTTTTTGGAAGAATACTTCCAAGAGATGTGTGTAAATGCTCCATTGATAGATGCTCATGTAGATTTTCTGCATTAAAAGCCCAAAAATCACATACTTGTGTGCCTGAACGATTTTCTACTTCTATTGTCTGATTTTGTTTAACTCTTACAGCTAAACCACACCTGGCAGGTAATTTGTAATTATGGTTTAACTCTGGAGTTCCATCCTGTGAAATTCCAATCTCTAAAGTTTTATTAGTCCCGTCTGGTTTGCCTGGATCAAACATAAATTCTATTACTCCTTCTTAAATATGTGGATTTCTATCTTTATATAATTGTAAAAGTTTTTTATTGTGTTCGTTTGCTTTTGGCATATTACCACTAATATAAAATGGGAATAGTTTTTCATCTTTACATAACTCGCCAACGCATGAAATGATTGAATTTAGAATAAACGAACCACTAATAGTTGAAAATGGAGATACTTTTTTTAACTCATCAACTTCAACTAAAGCGTCACCAGGTGGTCCATGGTTATCAATAAAAATATCAACAATATCATTTAAAATCTTGTTTATATTGGATTTTGGAGCAATTTTAGAATATTCAAGTGAAGCAATCCCTATTGTAAAGCAATTTAATTTTTTTGCATAAAGTGCAGCTTCTATTGGAGCTTGATTGACGCCACTATTTGTGAAAATAACCAATAGATCATTTGATTTTATATTATAATTATTTAAAACTGATGTTGTAATTCCTTCAGTTCGTTCTACTTCTGAACTTAGAAAAGAGCCCTCATGTAGCATTAATCCTGAAAACAGTATTGGACAAATAGGTGCAAATCCACCAGCCCTAAAATGACCTTCTTCAGCTAGCATGTGAGAGTGTCCAGTTCCAAACAAATAAATTATTCCATTACCTTTATATACTTCGTAAAATTTTTGTGCACTTAGAACTATCTGTTTTTCTTGATATTTTGAAATAAGTTTAATTCTTTTTATCACTTCATTTTCATATTTTTTAATCATATTCATTATTTAAATTGTTTATTTACTGTTTGAATTAGTGAAAATTTTATGTATTAAATGTACCATCATATAAATACTATAATAATATAAATGGGAGAATTTATGAAAAAACTTTTATCTATTACTATTTTATTCTCATTTCTATTTTCAATAGGAAATGCATTTGCAGGAACTGTTGTTATAGAATCTTGGAGAAATGATGATGCTGATGCATGGAATGAAAAAATTATTCCTGCTTTTAATGCTAAGTATCCAGATATAAAAGTAGTTTTTCAAACAACTATACCTAATCAATATGCAGCTAGCGTAAGTGCAAAGCTCGAAGGCGGAAATGCAGGCGATCTAATTACTTGTATTCCATTTGATCAGTCATTGAAATTGTTCAATAGAGGATGGCTCGCTTCACTAAATGGTCTTAGTGGATTAGAAAACTATCCACAAGTTGCAAAAGATGCATGGAGTACTGATGACCAAAGTGATATTTTCTGTGTTCCTATGGCCTCTGTCTCACATGGTTTTATGTATAACAAAGACATATTTAAAGAATTAGGTTTATCAATACCAAAAACTGAAAGTGAATTTTTTAGTGTTCTAGAAAAAATCAAGTCTGATGGGAATTACACACCTTTAGCTATTGGTACTGCTGATACTTGGGCTATAGCTACAATGGGTTTCCAGAATATTGGACCTAACTACTGGCAAGGTGAAAAAGGAAGAAAAGGTATAATTTCAGGCGATGAAAAATTCACCGACTCTCATTATATAGACCTTTTAAAATCTTTGGCTAAGTGGGGTGACTACATGGCTTCAGGTTATCAAGCACAAACTTATCCTGACAGTCAAAATTTGTTTACGTTAGGTGATGCAGCAATTTATCCAACTGGTTCATGGGAAATTTTCACTTTTTCACAAAATGCTGATTTTGAGTTTAGTGCATTTCCTCCTTACAAGCCAGATGGTCAATCAGAGTGCTTTGTTGATGATCATACGGACATTGGAATTGGTATGAATGCAGCCTCTAAGAATCCTGCAGAATCTAAAATTTTCCTTGAGTGGCTAACATCTGCTGAATTTGCTGAGATTTTTGCAAACGAAGTACCTGGATTTTTCCCTCTTCATACACATTCAATTAATGTAAATGATCCAGTAGCTAAGGAATTTATTAGTTGGAAAGATGATTGTGCGACAACTATTAGAAATAGTGTTCATATTGTAGGTAGAGGTGAACCTAACCTTGAATCTGTTTTATGGGAAGTTGTTTCAGGTGTTGTAAACGGCACTATGTCTCCTGAGGATGCAGGCGCAAAGGCAGAAGCAAGCCTTGCAAATTGGTATCCTCCACACCAGTAAAAAATAATTATTAATGCGGCGAATTCTTTCGCCGCATTTAAATAAATAATTAAAATGAAGAAAAAATTTCCATTCCATATATTAGTTTTTCTTTTTCCAGCGTGTTTTATTTACACCGTCTTTATGATTTTTCCTCTTTTTGATACAATAAGGATCAGTCTTTATACTCAGAATTTAATGGGTGAGAATATGGATAATTCTTCAAGTGTTAGAGCTTTTATAGGTCTCAGAAATTATTATGAATTATTTACAAATGATAATTGGTCATGGCATTTTTGGAATGCTTTAAAAAATAATACATATTTTTTTCTACTCCATGTTTCAATTCAAACACCCATTGGTCTATTGATAGCAGCTTTTTTATCTTCTAAAGATTTGCGATTTAAGCATACGTACAGGACGTTAATTTTTTTACCTGCGATGATGTCTATTGTTATTGTTGGCTACTTATTTAATCTTATTTTATCTAATCTATGGGGAATTCCTCAAACTATACTTGGAGTTGTTGGCCTAGAACACATTTACCAACCTTGGCTTGGCTTGAAAGGACCAGCACTTATAACAATTTCATTAATTTCAATATGGCAGTTTGTGGGTATTCCAATGATGTTATTTTACGCAGCTTTATTGAATATTCCTGATGAAATTCTAGATGCAGCTAAAATAGATGGTTCAGGGCCTATGACTACATTTTGGTTTGTAAAATTTCCTCTAATTCTTCCAACAGTCGGTCTTATGGTGATTTTAACTTATGTTGGAAACTATAATGCGTTTGACCTAATATTTGCAATGAAGAGTTTGTATGCTGGACCTGAGTATTCTACAGACCTTATGGGGACATTTTTTTACAGGACCTTTTTTGGTTTTCAAATGCAACTTGGTAATCCAACAATGGGAGCAACAGTAGCCTCAACAACATTTGGTATCATTTTATTAGGTGTTTTAATTTATCTATTTGCATTTCAGCAAAGAGTAACGAGGTATCAGTACTAATGAATAATATGAAGGAAAAATACAATCATCTTATAATGCATGTAGTATTAATTTTTTACACGCTTATATGTTTGTTTCCAGTATATTTATTGATAAATAATTCATTTAAAAAAAGAAGAGCAATATTTAAAGAGCCTCTATCACTGCCATCTGAGGAAACTTTTAGTTTAATTGGTTTTACTAAAATGTTTTCTAGAGTAGATTTTTCAATTTATTTTTATAATTCAACTTTTGTTACCCTGACAACTTTATTTTTAGTATTGCTTTTTGGAGCAATGGCTGCTTGGGCTCTTTCAGAGTATAAGTTTAAAGGTAATACCATGTTAGGTTTGTATTTGGCTTTTGGAATAATGCTACCAATTAAGCTGGGCACTGTAAGCATACTTCAACTTCTTAGTTCTATGAATTTAGTTAACACTTTAACAGGGTTGGTTATTGTTTATACAGCTCAAAGTTTACCATTAGCTATATGGATACTTTCTGAGTTTATGAAACAAGTTAACCAAGAGTTAAAAGAGGCTGCTAGATGCGATGGTGTAAATGAGTATCAATTATTTTTTTATATCATTTTACCATTAATGCGACCACCTCTGGCAACAGTTGCGGTATTTACAATGGTTCCAGTTTGGAATGATTTATGGTGGCCACTTGTTCTTGCTCCGACAGGTGGTAAGCAGACTGTCATACTTGGAATGCAACAATACATTGGTCAGTATGTAACAAATTGGAATGCTGTTTTTGCGTCTCTGACTACTGCGCTAATACCAATTTTAATCTTCTATATGATTTTTTCACGCCAATTAATTAGGAGCATCACTTCAGGCGCTGTAAAGTAATAGTTAAACTTATTAATAATGGATATTTTAAAGAAAATTAAATCAAAATTAATAGTTTCTTGCCAACCAGTAGTTGGAGGACCACTTGATAATGAAAGCTCTATATTGTCTATTGCAGAAGCCTCAATAGAAGGTGGTGCAGCCGGTTTAAGAATTAATGATAAAAAAAATGTTTATAATGTAAAAAAAAAGATAAGTGTTCCTATTATTGGAATTAAAAAAAGAACAATAAAGAATAGTAGTGTTATTATTACCCCTTTAGAGGAAGATATTAAATCATTAGCAGATAGTGGTGCCGATATTATTGCTTTTGATGCAACCTTTAGGAAAAGACCTGTTGAAATTGCAAGATTAATAGATCTAATTCATAATAAAAATTGTATTGCAATGGCTGATTGTTCAAACATTCATGAGGCATTAAATGCATCAAAATTAGGTGCTGATATCGTTGCTTCTACACTTTCTGGTTATACAACAAAAACAACACCTAAAAATCCTGATTTTAAAATGATTTCTGAATATGCAAATAATAATCACCAAAATCCTATAATTGCAGAAGGTAGAATTAATAATCCTACTCAAGCGCTTAAGGCGATTAAATTAGGTGCGCACGCAGTTGTGGTTGGCACTGCAATTAATAGAGTTGAGATTATAACGAGTTGGTTTGCAAATGGTATTAGACATGACAGATAAAAATTTTATTGCAGTCGATATTGGTGGGACAAAGATTTCTATTGTATTATTCAGAAATGATAAAATTGTAAATCAAGTTAAACTTCAAACCAATCCGATCGATAAACCAACTACTAATAAACCTAAACTAATAGCTGATAACATTATAAATGGAATACTTAATTTAAATGCATCAACTGATCAAATTGGAATTGCTACTACAGGAGTAATTAATGATGGTAGTTGGTCAGTATTAAATAAAAAGATACTGGGCGAATTCAATAAATTCCCTTTATGTAATTATATTGAAAGTAAACTCAATACGCCTGTTTTTGCAATTAGTGATACTGAAGCTGCTGCTTTAGGAGAGTTTAAATTTGGTGCTGGAATTAAATTATCAGAGTTTTTTTATATAACAGTATCGACGGGAGTTGGAGGCGGTATGGTTCTTAATAATCAGTTATACAGAAAGTCTCCAAATTTAGCTGGAGCATTTGGACACATGGTGATTGTACAAAATGGTAAATTATGTGGTTGTGGAAGAAAAGGATGTATTGAGGCTTACTCTTCTGGAACAGCTTTGAAGCAAGTGCTTGAACATTCTGAATATAAAGATCTATCAGTGAAGGATATTTTATTAACAAAAAGTGATCAAACATGGGTTATAGAACTAATTAAAGAGGCTGCGATTTATTTGTCTGAAGGTATTGTAAATGTGAATTCCCTTCTTGGTATTGAAAATTTCATTATTGGAGGAAGTATTGGTCTTAATGAGAATTTTTTTAATGAAATAAAAAATCAGACAAGTTTGATTACATCAGATAAAATTAATCTTAAAAAGGCTGAACTAAAAAATAATCCTGAGGTGTTTGGATGTCTTGCTTATTCGTCAGTGCATTGTAAAGGCATATAACTAAATGGACAGTATTAAAGGAAAAATAGTTTTAAAGAATGAAATTATATCAGGAAATTTAATATTCAATAACAAGATAATTGAAATTTCTGATGTAAATAACTCCAATAATGAAAATTATATTATTCCTGGGTATATTGATCTTCATTGTCATGGCGGTCGAGGCTATGACACAATGGAAGGTTTAGAATCGATCACTAAATTGTCTCAATACCATCTGGAAAATGGGACTACCACAATATTCCCAACAACTGTTACAGCTTCTTTAAATGACACATTCAATGCAATGAAAGGCCTTAATAAATTTATTAAAAAAAATAAATTGAAAATTAATATTGAAGGTGTTCACCTTGAAGGTCCTTTCATAAACCCTAATAAGTTGGGAGCCCAGCCTCCTTTTGCTCAAAGTCCCAATTTAGATTTTATAAATGAGATACAAAAAGAAGCGCCAATTAAAATAATGACTATAGCTCCTGAAATTAAAGGTGGCCTTGATTTTATTGATACGCTAATACAGAATGGAATTAAACCACAACTTGGTCATTCACTTGCTTCAATGGATCTATGTAATCTATCTATTGATAGGGGTGTTGAAAGCTTTACTCATCTTTATAATGCAATGTCTGGTTTTGATCATAGGAATCCAGGAGCAGTCGCCTCTGCTTTCTCCAACTTAAATTATTCAGAAATCATATGTGATTTAGTTCACGTTCATTCAGATATGGTTAAACTTGCTTATAGAAATATTAAAAGCATCTACGTAGTTACAGACTGTATATCTGCTTCTGGTATGAAAGATGGAGAATATAATCTAGGCATAAATAAAGTTTATAAAGAAGGCAATGTTGTTAAGTTAAATGATAATACTTTGGGGGGAAGTGTTTTAACGATGCACCAAGCTTTTAAAAATTTGATAAAAATTGGGTTTTCAATTTTAGAGGCAGTAAAATTGACCTCATCAAATGCAGCTAAATATTTGAATAGAAGTGATATAGGAAGTTTAAAAGTAGGAAACCGAGCTAATTTTTTAGTTCTTAATAAAGATCTAGAGCTATCAAGTGTTTATTTAAATGGAAATAAAATTTATGGTTAATAGTAAAGTTTTAGAAGAAGCGAACAATATTCCCCATATAATTGAAAATTTTAATTTAGAAGATAAAAATAAATATAATCAAGTTTCTAATTTAATAACTAATAAAAAAATAAAGCATATTGTAACTATTGCTAGAGGGTCATCAGATAGTGTTGCTTTATTTGCTTCATACTTAATTGCAAAAACTTTGGGAATAACAACATATAGTCTTCCACCTTCAATAATTACTTTAGAAAAGTCAAAATTTGATTTTTCAAGTACTCTAGTAATTATAATTTCTCAATCTGGTTTGAGTGATGATCTCATTCAATGCTCAAACGAATGTGTAAAAATGGGTGCAAAAATATTGGTGATTACAAATAATTCTGCTAGTCCAATTGTCAACAACGCTGATTTTTTCTTTGATATAAATGCGAGAAAAGAAGTTAGTGTAGCTGCAACTAAAACTTATATTCTATCATTGATGAATATAATAAAACTTGTTGCCATTGCTTCTGATCAAAAGTCTATTCTAAATCATTTAAATAAATTACCTGAATACATTCGTAGTGATAGAGCAAATGAATGGGATCCTGAAATAATAGATAATAATATATCAAAAGGTTTTATTATTAGCAGGGGATTAGGCTATGCACTTTCAACTGAAATTTCATTAAAGTTTAAGGAACTGGCACTTGAATTAGTTGAGCCATTTAGTAGTGCTGAAGTCATGCATGGCCCTAAAACTTTAATAGATGATACTTTGAAACTTTTTGTTCTTTCTTTAGGTGATTTATCTGGTAAAGCAGTCAAAGATGATATTAATTTTTTTGAAACAATTTCAGAAAAAATTTATATTATAAATGATGGTGATTATCAAAAAAATCACTTTCAATTTAAAAGCGTAAATATAGCAGAAATAGACTCAATTTTATTAATGGCTAAATTTTATCCAATGATTGTTAAATATTCAATTTTGAAAGGTTTGAACCCAGACAAGCCAAGATATTTATCTAAAATTACAAAAACTTTATAAACTTCAAATATTACAGTAAATCATTGATATCTTCTGTCCAATCTGGATGATTATGCTTTTCCCAGTATAATTCAATTATTGTTTGAGTAATTTCTCCCACTTTTCCATTACCAACAACTTTCCCATCAATTTTTGTAATTGGTATTATGCCTCCAGCAGTTGACGTTGCAAAAGCTTCTTCTGAATTTTTGAATTCTTCAGTTGAAATGGATTTTTTAGTTACAGGAATATTAATTTCCATTGCTAAGTCAATTGCAGTTTGTCTAGTTACACCCTCTAAAACTCCTTTATCAGGTGTTATTAATTTATTGGAACTTACTGAAAATATATTAAATCCTGGACCTTCCAGAACATTACTGTTCTCATCGATCAGTACAGCAGTGTAATGACCTCTGTCATATGCTTCATACATGCCATTGACTAAATCTAGCCAGTGATAGTTTTTTACTCTTGGATCTACTGAATCTGGTGAAATTCTTTTGATTTTACTTATTGCTAAATCCATGCCTTTATTAATTTTTTTGGGTTCTAAAATCCAACCAAATGGAATTGCAAAAGCTATAAACCTTGGCACTGATTTTCTTGGATCTCTATCAAAAGTGGGTGACATGCCTCTTGTTTGAATCATTTCAACATAAGAATTTTCAAAACCAGCTTTTTTAACGCATCCTGCAAGAATGCTTTTTAACTCGTTCCTTTTTATTTTACATGGCATCCGAAGTTTTTTAGTGGAAGCATAAAATCTATCAATATGATGATCTAATCTAAAAAATCTTTTATTCCAAACATGAACAACATCATAAGTTGCATCTGAACGTAAAAATCCCCAATCCAGTACAGAAATTTTTGCTTCCGAAATATCAATGAATTGACCATTCATCCAAGCTGCACCTTTAGGAAATTTTTCTTTCAACTTTAACCTTTCACAAATAGTAAATTTTGATTAAATATAACATTATAAATTAAAAATTTACATTTAGGAGTTTTAAATGGATCCAATACAAAGGCAGACTTTACAAATAAATACTTTTTATTACATGATGATAATTTTATCTATTCTTACAGTTACTCATATTTCAATGACTATAACAATAGTTTTCGGAGATTTAACAGGAAAAGAACTTGTTGTTTCAGGCACATTAGTAGCTTTAACACTAATAGGATCTTTTGGCTTAATTCGTGTAACCAAAAATTTTAAATTATTGCTTCTTGAAATGGATGAAAAGTTAGCTAGTACAAACTTTGGAAAAGAAACAAAAGACATTCCTGTTGATAGGTTAGGAATTGTTTTTGCTGGTTTATTTTTAATAAATGCAGTTATTCAATTAACAAATATTTACAGTTAAATAACTACGAAGTGGGCGTATTATTGTCCACTTCGTTGTAAATTATATTTTATTTTTCATCCTCTTCATTAAGCTCATCATCAAATTTATTAATTTCCAATCTATATACAATCATATTGATTATAATTTGAAAGAAGTATCCATATAAAACAGTCAGAAGTGCTACACCAAAAGCAGGGCCAAATACTTCTTCTGAAAAAATCATATTATTAGAAGCCATAAAAATTATTCCAATAATAAACCCTATCCATCCCATCCTTACAGCACCAAAACCAAAATTATCTAATTTATCAATTGTATCTCCACCCGCAGCAAACGAGTATAATAGAGCGCCAACAACTACTAATAATAACGAAGGAGCATCTAAAAACATATTAACATCAGAAATAGTGAGTATAGTTCCTACAATTAAGCCTATAAGAAGAATTACACCTGTAAATAAACTAATCATTATTATACCTTTCTTGTAAAATTTTATTTATAAATAAATTATATTCATTATAATTCTTTTGTTAATTAAGATATAGATTTAAAAATTAATTTTTTTTATTGAAATTTGAAAATATCTTTAGAAAAACCATCAATAGTTCTTATTGCAGTTACTCTTATTTTAGGTGCTGCATGTCTTGGTATTAGCCCCTTACTTGTAAGAGTTAGTGAGGTTGGACCAATATCATCAGCTTTCTGGCGATCAAGTTTAGCTATACCACTTATATTAATTCTTATTAAAATCTTAAAAATTAAAATTGAATATAAAAAAGAAAAAACAAATTATATTTTACTTGCATTACCAGGCATCTTTTTAGGGATTGACCACGCAGCTTGGCATCACGGCATAATGCTCACTACGATAGCCAATTCAACTTTATTTGCTTCAATGGCCCCAGTTTTTGTTGTTATTTATGGTTACTTATTTTTTTCAAAAACAATTACAAGAAAGTTTTTGCTCGGTTTAATAGCATCTATATTTGGAGCAACATTACTAATGTATAGCTCTTTAGAGTTAAGTCTTAAAAATTTACATGGTGATTTTTGGTCTTTGTTAGCTGGTGCCTTTTATGCGGCATACTTAATGTCAACAGGTGCTTTAAGAGATAAAAGTCTAAATATTTATATTATATTTTTATTTGGAACATTATTTAGCGCTTTGACATTATTTATTTTAGTGTTGTTTTCAAGTGAAGTATTTATTCCTATTTCTATAAAGGGGTATTTAATTATATTTGCTTTAGCCTTTATTAGTCAATTTATTGGTATTGGTTTAATTACATGGGCATTAGGCAAAGTTAAAACAGGTCTTGCGTCATTAACTCTTATGAGCGAGCCTGTTACAGCTTCACTTTTAGCTTGGATTTTGTTGGGAGAAAATTTAACAGAAATTCAACTTTTAGGTGGTATTGTTGTCTTAATTGGAATAATCTATGCTCAAAGCTCAACTGAGCTAAAGCATTAATTACTCAGCTAGCTCAGCAGCTCTTATTAAAGCTTTAGCCTTATTCCTCGTCTCTAATTCTTCCCCCTCATTAGTGCTGTCATGAACTATGCCTCCACCGGCCTGAACATATAATTTTTCATCTTTAATAATTCCTGTCCTTAGAGCAATACATGTGTCTAAGTCACCCGCAGCACTAAAGTATCCAACCGCCCCTGAATAAACTCCTCGTCTTTCTGTTTCTAATTCTTCTATAATTTCCATAGCTCTGATTTTAGGAGCACCACTTACTGTCCCAGCTGGAAAACCCGCTATTAAGGCATCTAAACTATCAAGTCCATCTCTTAACTCTCCTTTAACTTCAGATTCTATATGCATAACATGTGAGTACATTTCCACACTAAAACTCTCAGAAACTTCAACTGTTCCTGGTTTGGAAACTCGCCCAACGTCATTTCTTCCCAAATCTAAAAGCATTAAATGCTCTGCTCTTTCTTTTGGATCTTCAAGCAACTCCTTTTTAAGTTTTGAATCCTCTTCTTTATCTATCCCTCTAGGCCTTGTTCCTGCAATAGGTCTAATAGTACATTCATTATTTCTTAATCTCACAAGTATTTCTGGCGAAGATCCAACTACAAAGAAATCACCAAAATTAAAATGAAATAGAAAAGGTGATGGATTTAACCTTCTTAGAGATCTGTAAAATGAAATTGATGATTTTTTAAATGGAACTTCAAATCTTTGAGAGAGAACAACTTGGTACACATCTCCCGATTTTATATATTCCTTAGCTTTTTCCACTGAATTAAAAAACTCAGATTTTTTAAGGTTACTAGGTGCATTGTTATCTTGTTTTAATTCTTTTTGAACAGGAAGATTCGAATGATCTAATCCCATATTCAATTCACCAACAGCATTAGTAATAATTTTTTGTCCATTTTCCCATGCTTCTTGGGCCGTTAAATTTTTAGTTGGTCTTATAGGAGTTACAAGAATAAATTCATCTTTTAGCCTGTCAAAAATACAAATTAATGAAGGTCTAATTAAAATAGTCTCTGGTAAATTAAGTGGATCAGAGTTCTTAATTTTAATATTTTCAAAATATGAAATCATGTCGTAACCAATATAACCAAATAATCCTGCAGATAATGGAGGTAAATTTTTGGGAATTTCTATCGTGGAATCATTAATTAAACTTCTTAATGAATTTAAAGGTTGTTCCTTATTTTTTACAAATTTTACATTGTTGTTCTTTGGTATAGCAGTTTCAGATAATCCGTTTTTACATCTCCAAATAAGATCAGGGTTAATTCCTATTGCAGAGTATCTACCTCTATTTACTCCACCTTCAACAGACTCTAATAAAAAATTGTAATTCTTATTTTTTGTTAATTTTATTAGAGCTGAAACAGGAGTTTCTAAATCAGCAACTATGAATTTCCATAAAAGTTGCGGTTTTCCAGAATTATAACATTCAATAAATTTTTTTGAAATATCATTCATTTATTGAGATGTCAGACCCAAAGCCTGCAAGATTAAGTTCCTATTGACCTCTAATTTATGTTGCTCACCTAATTTAGAAATTAGAGCGCTGTTTAAATCATTGATTAAAGATTGATTGAATGGAGTAGACAGTATTTCTGCTAAATTTTTTACTTCCTGTAAGGATGGCTGTGAAACCTTATCAAATCTTACTACTGAAATTCCTAAATCAGTTACAGCGATTTGTTTTTCACCAATCTTATTAATTCCAAAAAGTGTTTTGATAATCTGTGGTCTTGCATAAGCGGCATCATTTTGGGAAGCACTTATTACTTCTGAAACTTTCATCTGATTTTCATTAGCAAAATTTATTAAGTCAGGCGCAGCAGATAATTCACCGGCTAAATTGAGTGTAATCTCGATAGCTTGCGTCTGCTTCCATGCATTTTTAAGTTTTGTTTTGATTTCTTCAAAGTCAGGCAAAAATTCATTTATTTCATCTTTTACTACTAACGCAAAAAATTTCCCATCAGTGGTCTCATTAATAGAAATTTCATTAGAATTATCATCCCATAATACTTCTAAAAATGTTTGATCTCTAAATAATAGGTTTTGAGGTTGAGTTTTATTTTTATTTAATCCTTCTCTATCAATTTGTTCAGTTAGTTGAATATCTATACCTTTTTGCTTTGCAACTTCATCAATGCTTGACCCAGATGAAAACTCGTCATCAGCAAAGTTTGCAATATCATAAACCAAATCAGTAGCCCTTTCTAATTTAACATCATTTTTTAGTTTTACCTTGATTTCATCATAATTTGGTGTAACTGCAGGGATGATTTTGTCCAATTTTATAACATGATATCCAAGGTCACTTTTTATGATTGAGCTAATTTCATTAACATTTAAACGAAAAACTGCATTAGCAATTTCTTCTATTAAGTCTGATTTTTTTAAGTCATTAATAACTGTATTTTGATTATCGAAATCTTCTTTAATAATACTTTCAAATTCATCACCATTTTTAATTCTTTCAACAATTTCATTGGCATCATTTTCGTTGTCCACAATTAATTGATTAATTGATCTTGTTTCTTCTTTGACATAGTCGGAACGTCTTATATCAAATTCATCAATTAGTTCTTTTTCACTTATCTCAATTTGATCAGTATAATCTTTGGGATCTAAGTAAAAGTATTTTCCAATTCTTCTTGTTGGCTCAATCCAAGATTTACTTGTATTATCATAAAATTTTCTAAGCTCACTCTCAGTTGGCTCATTAATTTCTGATAATGGAGTTAAACTCAAATCTATAATTGTACCATCTCTTTTCTCTAAATTCTTTGAAGCAATCTTTTTTATAATGTCTTCTGAAACTTTTGCTGATTCAGTAATTGTCCTTGTTATTTGATCTTTTATGATATCTCTTCCAAGTAATTCTAGATACTTTTCTTCTGACAATCCTGAACCAAGTAATGATGTTTGAAATTTCATTCCGCTAAATTGTCCATTCTCATCATGAAACCTTTTGTTTTCAATAATAGATTTTTTTAAATACTCCCTTGTTACTGTAATGCCTTTAGTATTAGCTTCTTCCATAATAATCGCTTCATTTGATAGGAATGAAATTAACAAATCCAAATATCCATTTTCAACAGCTTCATTTACAGTTAAATTAGGTGCAACTTCAGCCCTTAGCTTATTAAATTGAGATGCAATTTCCTGTATATCAATGCTCGTATCACCTGCTTTAATATAATCCTGATTAAACTGAAGAGATGGCACGAAACTCCCTAATCCTAGTCCAGCAAAAGCTATTAACACAATAACCAAAAATACTTTTGCTATGGGATGTTTTGAATGTTTTCTCAAAGATTTAAGCATATTAATGATACCTTTATTATATTTTAAACTACTATTTAATACTCTGGAGGTTGTACTGCAAATCAAAAATGACTAAAAACAGTTAAATTTCGATATTTACAGGGCAAATAAATGATTATAGCAGCAAATTGGAAAATGAATTGTCTAAAAAAAGAATCAACCATTTTAGTTAATGAGTTAATTAAAGCAGAAAACTTATTCAAAACATCTGAAGTAATTATTTTTCCATCATTTTCACTTTTATCACATGTGTATTCGAAAATTCATTCGTCAAATATCAAATTGGGAGCTCAGGACTGCTCATTCTTTGATCATGGAGCATTTACAGGTCAGGTTTCAGTTGAAATGATCATTGATGCTGGTTGTGAGTATGTAATTTTAGGGCATTCTGAAAGGAGAATAATATGTAATGAAACTTCAGAAGATATATCAAAAAAATTACTAAAGTCTTTTCCGTTAGGATTAAATACTATCATATGTATAGGAGAAAACCTTCAAGACAGAGAAGATAAAACTTACTTATCAGTTTTAAAAAATCAAATTAAATTGTCTTTATCAAATTTTGATAAATTAGATTTTAATTTCTCGAATAACAAATTAATAATTGCTTATGAACCCATTTGGGCAATAGGAACAGGAAAAGTAGCAACCGAACAAAACATTAATGAAGTTCATGGGTTCATTAAGAGTTTTATTAAAGATTATTTTAAAACAAAAATTAATATACCTGTTATTTATGGTGGGTCAGTTAATGAAGACAATTCAAAAGATATTTTCAAAATAGATAATGTAGATGGTGTTTTAATTGGTGGTGCAAGTTTAAAATCAAGAAGCTTTTTAAAAATAATTGAAAACTCAACTTAACAATTTCTAAAAATTAAACTTGTAAAAATTTGATATAATTTATATATACGAACAAAAGGATTTTAATTAATGACAACAGTTATTTTAATCATACATATACTAATATCAATATCTATAGTAGGTCTTGTTCTTATGCAAAGGAGTGAGGGTGGTGGTCTTGGTATTGGTGGCGGAAATAATTTTATGTCTGCTCGAGGAACTGCCGACCTTTTAACAAGAGCTACCACAATCCTTGCAATTGCTTTTTTTTGTACTTCAATTCTGCTTGCTATGCTTGCAGGATATGGGAAAAAAAGCACTTCAATTATTGACGAAGTAAAGCAAGAAAGTGTTACACAGAAAGAAAATAAAAATAATTCAACACCTTCTGTCCCAACTAATAATTAATTTTTATAATATCAGTAATAAAACTAGTAAAATAATTTTTACCATTGTATAAAAATAAACCATGCCAAATTTTATTTTTATTACAGGCGGTGTGGTTTCATCTTTGGGTAAAGGGCTGGCTTCAGCCGCCTTGGGAGCGCTTCTTCAGAGCAGAGGTTTTAGAGTAAGACTTAGGAAATTAGACCCTTATTTAAATGTTGACCCAGGTACAATGAGCCCAACACAGCATGGAGAAGTTTTTGTTACAGATGATGGTGCAGAAACTGATCTTGACCTTGGCCATTATGAGAGATTCACAGGGGTTTCTGCAAAAAAAACTGATAATGTTACAACGGGTCAAATATACTCTGATGTAATCGCTAAAGAGAGGAAAGGTGAATACCTAGGTGCAACTATTCAGGTTATACCGCACGTAACAAATGCAATTAAGGATTTTATTACCTCTGATTTAGAAAGTGAAGATTTTGTTTTGTGTGAAATTGGAGGCACGGTTGGTGATATTGAATCACTTCCTTTTCTTGAAGCAATTAGACAACTTGGTAATGAGATAGGAAGGAATAAAACTTGTTTTCTTCATTTGACTTTAGTTCCATTTATAGCTGCAGCCGGTGAATTAAAAACTAAGCCTACTCAACACTCTGTTAAGGAACTTCAATCTGTAGGCATTAGACCAGATATTGTTTTATGTAGGACGGAAGCTCAAATTCCAGATGAACAAAAAGATAAAATAGCTCTTTTTTGCAACATATCTAGAAATTCGGTTATTGAAGCATTGGATGCTGATAATATATATAATGTACCTTTGGATTACCATAATAATGGTCTTGATGAAGCGATTTACAGTCACTTTAAATTAGAACCAAAAAAGCCAAATTTAAAAATTTGGCATGATATTATGATGGCAATTAAAAATCCTGAGGAAGAGGTAAATATTGCAGTTGTTGGTAAGTATACATCTTTGATTGATAGCTATAAGTCATTAGTTGAGGCTCTTGTTCATGGTGGCATTTCAGGAAAAATAAGAGTAAATATAACATGGATTGATGCCTCAAACCTTTGTAATGAAAAAAACTTTAGTTCAAATTTTGAAAACATGCATGGTATTCTTGTGCCAGGGGGATTTGGTGAAAGAGGTTCTGATGGAAAAATAGAGGCTATTAGATTTGCTAGAGAAAACAAAATACCCTTCTTGGGTATTTGTTTTGGAATGCAAATGGCAGTTATCGAAGCAGCTAGAAATTTATCATTGATTGAGGGTGCAGGTTCATCTGAATTTGGTATATTTAAATCACCAGTTGTAGGACTTTTAAAAGAATGGGTTAAGGATAATAATATTGTTAAAAGATCATTGCATGACGATCTTGGTGGTTCTATGAGATTGGGAGCTTATGAGTGTCATTTGAGCGAAGGAAGCCTCGCCGAAAAAGTTTACAATAAAAATATTATTTTTGAAAGGCATAGACATAGATACGAAGTGAATATTGATTTTAAAAATCAACTTGAAAATAAAGGTCTAATATTTTCTGGAATGTCACCAAATGGAATACTTCCAGAAATAATTGAGTATAAAGACCATCCTTGGTTTATTGGAGTTCAATTTCACCCAGAACTTAAATCAAAACCATTTGAACCTCATCCATTGTTCAGAGAATTTGTAAGAGCATCTTTGAATTATTCAAGACTGTTATAAAAATGCGGTTTAAAAAAAAATGAAGATAAATGAATTAAAGATTGGAAACGAACTCCCTTTTGTTTTAATTGCAGGGCCATGTGCAATTGAAAGTCTTGATGATACATTGTTTCATGCTGAATATATTAAAAAACTTTGTTTAGATCTTAATATACCTCTAATTTTTAAGTCTTCATTTGATAAAGCTAACCGAACATCTATTAGTTCTAATAGAGGAATTGGTATTGACGAAGGTTTAGAAATTTTAATGAAAGTAAAGCAAGAGTTCAATTTGACAACTATAACTGATGTTCATGATGTTTCACAATGTAGTAAAGCATCAACTGTAGTTGATATTCTTCAAATACCAGCATTTTTATGTAGGCAAACTGATTTATTGGTTGCAGCAGCCAGTACAGGTTGTGCTGTGAATGTGAAAAAAGGTCAATTCCTAGCTCCTTGGGATATGCATCAGGTTGTTAATAAAATTAAAAGCTCAGGAAATGATAAAATTATTGTTACTGAAAGAGGGGTGTCATTTGGCTATAATACATTAGTTTCAGATATGCGTGCTTTACCTGAACTAAAAGATACTAACTGTCCAGTTATATTTGACGCAACTCATAGTGTCCAACAACCTGGTGGTAAAGGTCAAAGTTCAGGAGGTGAAAGAAAATATGTGCCTATTCTTGCAAGAGCTGCAATAGCAGTAGGAATAGCAGGTTTATTTATAGAAACACATAAGGATCCTAACAGTGCTCCTTCTGATGGTCCAAATATGATACCTTTAGACGAATTAGGTAACCTCCTTAAAATTTTAAAACAATTTGATGAAATATCTAAGATAAACAATTAATTTTTATTTAAATGAATGAAATTAAAAAAATTTTTGGTAGACAAATTTTAGACTCAAGAGGCAACCCTACTGTTGAGGTAGAGATTATTCTCAATAATGGTATTAAATCCCGCGCTTCAGTCCCGTCTGGGGCTTCTACAGGAGAGCATGAGGCAATTGAAAAAAGGGATAATGATAATTCTAAATATTTAGGTAAGGGGGTCTCGAAAGTAATTAACAATATAAATTTTGAGATTAACAATAATCTTCAAGGCTTATTACCTTTTGATCAGGAAAAGATTGATCAAAAATTGATTGAATTAGATGGCACTAAAAATAAAAGTCGATTAGGAGCTAATGCATTATTGGGAGTTAGTTTGGCTATCGCAAGAGTTTCGGCAAAATCTAAAAATGAAAGCCTATATAAATATTTAAGTCATAATAAAGACTTTGTTTTACCAACTCCTCTAATGAATTTTATCAATGGTGGAGCTCATGCAAATAATTCACTAGATTTTCAAGAAATAATGATAATGCCTGTGGGAGCAAAATCTTTTTCTGAAGCTCTTAGATGGGGTGCTGAGATCTTCCATCATTTAAAAAAAATCTTATCAGATAACTTATATTCTACATCTGTTGGTGATGAGGGCGGTTTTTCACCCCAAATTAAGAGTGTTGATGAAGCACTTGAATTGCTATCTAAAGCAGTTGAAAATTCAGGGAGAAATTTAGAAAATGAAATTAAATTTGCTATTGATGCAGCTTCTTCTGAGTTTTTTAGCGATAATTATTATCAAATGCATAATGGTGAAAAAAAGCTTGATACAAGTGATATGATAAATATGTGGGAGAATTTAGTTCAAAAATACCCAATAATTTCACTTGAAGACCCATTGGATGAAAATGACTATGATGGTTATAAAGAACTCACTAATTTAATAGGAAGAAATGTACAAATAGTTGGTGATGACTTGTTTGCAACAAATATAAATAGGCTGACTAAGGGAATAAAAAAAAATGCAGCAAATTCAATTTTAATTAAACTAAATCAAATTGGAACACTCACTGAAACAATAAAAACTATTAAATTAGCCAAACAAAATAAATTTGGAACTATTATTTCTCATCGCTCTGGTGAAACAGAAGATACATTTATTGCTGATCTTTCAGTAGGATTGAATGCTGGTCAAATTAAGACAGGTTCATTATCACGATCTGAGAGACTTTGTAAATATAATCAGCTTTTAAGAATCGAGGAAGAGCTTGGAGTTAAAGCTAAGTTTAATGGCAATAAAATTTTATTTTAATTTTTTATTGACCGATTCGCTATATTTTGATTCAATTGATAAATGAGTATATTTCAAAGCAATGTTAATAGTAATTTTAAATTAATCTATTTTATTATTCCTTTAATTGTATCAGGTTTATTGATAATTAGTGCTTCAAGAGACAATGGTGGTATACCTGTTTTAAATAGTTTAAACAAAAAAATTTACGAAGCTGAAAAAAGCATAGTTTTTTTAGATCAAGAATTATCTGTCATTCAAAATAAAGTTAATCTTATTAAGGGGCCTGAAATAGATGCTGATTTATTGGAAGAATTAGCTTATGAGTATCTTGGTTATTCTCATAAAAAAGATTTATTTGTACCCATAAATTAAATTATTAACAAAATATAGTTAAAAATTAAATTATAAAACAATTACAATAAGTTAATACATATTGTAATTTTTGAAAAATATATTATTTTAAAAGTAATCTTTTTAAAAAATTGTTGAATAAATTGGTAAATAGTACAAAAAAAAATCTTAAAGTGAAAAGAAAAAAAACTGGTAGATCAGTTAAAGGATCTTACACAAATCTACCTGGTAAAGAAGAATTAATTGAATTATACAAGCAAATGCTTCTTATACGACGCTTTGAGGAAAAAGCCGGCCAGCTTTATGGGATGGGATCAATTGGTGGATTTTGCCATTTATATATTGGTCAAGAGGCTGTTGTTGTTGGAATGCAATCTGTATCCATAGATGGTGATAGTGTAATAACATCTTATCGAGATCATGGACATATGCTTGCATGTGGTATGGACCCTAAGGGCGTTATGGCTGAACTAACTGGAAGGGAAAGTGGATACTCTAAGGGTAAAGGTGGATCTATGCACATGTTCAGTAAAGAAAAAAATTTTTTTGGTGGTCATGGCATTGTTGGCGCTCAAGTTCCAATTGGTGTAGGCTTAGCCTTTTCGCACAATTATAAACAGGATGGATTTGTTTGTATGACATATCTTGGTGATGGAGCTGTTAATCAGGGTCAAGTTTATGAAAGTTTTAATATGTCTGCTCTTTGGAAACTGCCAGTTGTATTTGTTATTGAAAATAATAAGTATGGTATGGGTACGTCAGTTACAAGAGCTTCAGCTGGGAAGTCTTTAGCTGAAAGAGGTAAGGCATATGGTATTCCTGGATTAGAAGTTGATGGAATGAATATTTTTTCTGTCAGAGATGCAGGGAAAAAAGCTTTGGATTATGCAAGGAAAGGAAAGGGGCCCTTTATCTTAGAAATGAAAACATATAGATACAGAGGGCATTCTATGTCTGATCCAGCTAAATATAGAACTCGCTCGGAGGTTGATGCAGTTAGACAACAAAAAGATTGTATAGAAAATTTAAAAGAAATTCTCCAAGAGCAAAAAATTACAGATGATCACCTTAAAAAAATTGATAGTGAAATAAAATCTAACGTCTCTGTAGCTTCAGACTTTGCTCTAGATAGTAGTTTGCCTGATAAAAAAGAATTACTTACGGACATTTATATTTAGTTAGGAAAAACTATGTCAACTATAAAAATGCCAGCTTTATCTCCAACAATGACGGTTGGAACCATTTCAAAATGGCTTGTTAGTGAAGGCGATGAAGTAGTGAGTGGTGATATTTTAGCTGAAATTGAGACTGATAAAGCAACTATGGAACTTGAGGCAATTGATGATGGAGAGGTTAGTGAGATTTTAGTTCAAGCGGGTGTACAAAATATTTCAGTTGGAACTCCAATTATAGTTATTGGGAATGAAAATAACTCTGAAAAAATTTCTAATGTTGTTAAACAAGTTCAGTCCGGAAACGAAAAAATAGAAACAGTTAATTCAGATAAAATCACAATTTCTGTGAGAGAGGCATTGAGAGATGCAATGGCAGAAGAAATGAGATTAGATGAAGATATATTTATTATGGGAGAGGAGGTTGCTGAATATCAAGGTGCGTACAAAGTTACACAAGGTCTTCTTGAAGAATTTGGTGAAAAAAGAGTAATTGATACTCCAATTACGGAGCAAGGTTTTGCTGGATTAGGTGTAGGAGCTGCCTTTGGAGGGCTTAAACCAATAATAGAGTTCATGACATTTAATTTTTCAATGCAGGCTATTGATCAGATTATTAATTCAGCTGCCAAAACATTATATATGTCGGGTGGTCAAATGGGGTGCCCCATTGTTTTTAGAGGACCAAATGGAGCTGCCTCCAGAGTTGCTGCTCAACACTCACAATGTTTTGCAAGTTGGTATGCCCATTGTCCTGGGCTAAAAGTAGTGTCACCCTGGTCTGCATCAGATGCAAAAGGACTTTTAAAAGCATCTATTAGAGACCCAAATCCTGTAATATTTCTTGAAAATGAGCTTTTATATGGTGAAAAATTTGAAATTGATAATGAGAATGAAATCGTTCCTATTGGTGTTGGAAATATTGTAAGTGAGGGCAATGATGTAACTGTTGTTGCATTCTCAATAATGGTTGGAAAAGCCCTTAATGCAACAAAAAAACTTGCAGAAAATGGCATCTCTGTAGAGGTAATTGATCTTAGAACAATCAAACCATTAGATATCGACCTTATAATAGAAAGCGTCAAAAAAACAAATAGACTAGTAATATGTGAAGAGGGATTTCCTTTCTCAGGAATAGGTTCGGAGATAATCGCTCAAGTACAAGAATATGCATTTGACTGGCTGGATGCTCCAATTAAGAGAGTAACTGGCCAAGATGTCCCTTTACCATATGCTGAAAATCTCGAAAAACTAGCCTTGCCCCAAGAGGAAGACATAGTTAACGCTGTACTTCATATCTTAAATGAGGTGAAATAAAATGCCTGTTTTTATTAAGATGCCCTCTTTATCGCCAACTATGACTGAAGGAAAGCTGTCTAAATGGCTTAAAAAAAAGGGTGATCATGTAGCACCAGGCGATGTTTTAGCTGAAATTGAAACAGATAAAGCAACTATGGAAATTGAAGCAGTTGATGAAGGTGTATTATTTGAAATTAAAGTTGATGAGGGAGCAGAAAATGTTTTGGTTGGTGCTACTATAGCAACAATCATGGAAGAAAATGATAGCGAAGAAGATATGATGGTTTCAGAAAGCAATAGTAATTCAGAAAGCAATAGTAATTCAGAAGGCAAAAGTAATTTAGAGGGTACTAATAATTTAGTTTCAATCGAAAATAAAAATAAAAATACAAATATAGAATATAATGAAAAAAAAATAACAAGTGATTTACCTTTAGATAAAACTACTAGTGAAGACAGAATTAGAATATCACCGTTAGCAAAAAGGTTAGCTTTAAAGAATAATATTTCTTATAGAGATATAAAGGGATCAGGACCATACGGAAGAATAATAAAAAAAGATATTGAAAATTTTGATAACTTAAAAGAAACATTTGATAAAAATTTAAATAATAATATTAATTCAGAAAAGAATAATTTCAATGATGTCCCTCATAGTCCGATGAGGAAGGTTATAGCTCAAAGATTGGTAAATTCCGTCAATGAAGCCCCTCACTTTTTTTTATCTGTAGATTGCAATATTTCAGAGATAAATAAAATTAGAAATCAAATTAACAGTGGCAATTTAAAAATATCAGTGAATGATTTCATAGTAAAAGCTTCTGCTAAAGCACTAGAAAATGTTCCTAAAGCAAATTGTAGTTGGAATGAAAATTTTATTAGGTATTACAACAATTTTGATATATCAGTTGCTGTTGCCATTGATGATGGCTTGATTACTCCAATTGTAAGGAATGTAGAAAGTAAAGGTTTAGGGGAAATATCAATAGAAATAAAAGATTTGGCAGATAAAGCTAAAAAAGGAAATTTAATACCTGAAGAATATCAAGGTGGAAATTTTACTGTATCAAATTTAGGAATGTATGGAATAAAGAATTTTACAGCTATAATAAATCCTCCCCAAAGTATGATATTAGCTATAGGTAAAGCTGAAAAAAAACCTGTAATAATTAATGACGAAATTCAAATATCAGAAATAATGAATGTAACACTTTCATGTGATCATAGAGTAGTCGACGGAGCTTTAGGTTCTCTGTGGCTTAATAAATTTAAGAGTTATATAGAAAATCCTTCTTTAATGTTAATTTAGTTAAGAATATGAGAAAATTTGATTTAGTTGTCTTGGGGGGTGGTCCTGGTGGGTATGTAGCTGCAATTAGAGCTAAACAGTTGGGATTAAATGTACTTCTATTAGAGAGTAATGAACTTGGTGGTGTATGTTTGAACTGGGGATGTATACCCACAAAGGCTTTGTTAAAAGTTAGCGAATTCAAGAATAACATTAATAAATTTAAAGATTTTGGAATAGAAGTTAACGGTGAAATTTCCTTCAATATAAAAAATGTTATTCAAAGATCAAGAAATGTTTCCAAACAACTGTCAAATGGGGTTAAGCATCTTCTTAAAAAAAATAATGTCGAAGTTATTAAAGGTTTTGGGTCTATTTACGATATAAAAGAAGAAGTAATTCTTAATGTATTACAAGATGAAGGAAGTAATATTAAGATAGGTTCTAAATATCTTATAATTGCTACAGGTGCAAAACCTAGATTAATTCCTGGAGTTGACACTACAAACGATAACATCTGGACTGCTAAAGATGCTATGGTCCCAAAATCAATTCCTAAATCAATTACAATTATAGGTTCTGGTGCTATAGGGATAGAATTTGCTAGTTTTTATAATGATATGGGCAGTAATGTTACTGTTGTTGAGATGGAAAATTCAATTTTACCTAATGAGGATAAAGAAGTATCAGAAACTGCTAAAAATATTTTTTCTAAAAGAGGAATAAATTTTTTAAATAATTCTTCATTAATTTCAGTTGATACATCCAAAAATAATATTATTTCAAAGATTAAGTCTAATAATAAAGTCATTAATCTTGATTCTGAAAAATTATTATTAGCAATTGGAATAACAGGTAATATACAAAATTTAGGGTTAGAAAAATCTAATATCAAAATTGAAAATGGTCATATAATTACAGATGATAAAATGAGAACTAATATCAAAAATATTTACGCAATTGGTGATGTAACACAGCCTCCATGGTTAGCTCATAAGGCATCGCATGAGGCAATTATTGCTTCAGAAGTTATTGCAGGTTTAAAGAATGTTCACATTTTAGATAAAAGTTCTATACCTTCGTGTACTTACTCATACCCACAAATTGCTTCTATAGGTCTCAATGAAAAGCAAGCAAAAGATAATGGATTAAAAATAAAAGTCGGTACTTTCCCTTTTTTAGGAAATGGAAAATCTATTACAATGGGTGTTAGTGATGGATTTATTAAAACAATTTTTAATGATGAAACAGGAGAACTCATTGGAGCTCACATGATTGGTTCAGAAGTAACTGAATTAATTAATAGTTTTAGTATTGCTAAACAACTTGAAACAACAGAAAAAGATATTGTTAATACTGTTTTTGCACATCCAACACTATCGGAGGCATTGCATGAGTCAGTACTTGCTGCTTACAATAGAGCAATCCACTTTTAAATATTTAAATAAATGATGAAAACAATTAGACACCCAGAGAAACAAAAAAATAATTCATCTATTTCTGTTAAGAAACCTGATTGGCTGAAAGTTAGAGCACCCACTTCAGATAATTGGAGGAAAGTAAAAGATTTGATGAAGTCAAAAAAACTTGTAACTGTTTGTGAAGAAGCTGCATGCCCTAATATTGGAGAATGCTGGTCTAAAAAACACGCTACAATGATGATTTTAGGTGAAATTTGTACTAGGGCATGTGCATTTTGTAATATTACAACAGGTGCACCTAATGCTATAGACGTATTTGAGCCAATTAGAGTTGCTGAAGCAGTAAATGATATGGAACTAGAGCATGTTGTTATAACATCTGTTGATAGGGATGATTTAAAAGATGGTGGTGCTACTCAATTTGCAAACACAATATATGAAATTCGAAAGAAGTCACCCAATACATCTATAGAAATTTTGACACCTGACTTTAGAAATAAATCCAATTCTTTAGAAATTATAATGGCATCTGAGCCTGATGTTTTTAATCATAATCTTGAAACTGTTCCTAGCTTGTATAATGAGGTAAGACCAGGTGCAAGATACTTTACTTCGCTAAAGCTATTGCATGATGCCAAAAGTATTATGCCTAATGTTTTTACTAAATCAGGAATTATGGTTGGATTTGGAGAAACTAAGAAAGAAGTCTTACAACTTATGGATGATTTAAGGGCAGCTAATGTAGACTTCCTGACTATCGGGCAATATCTCCAACCTACGCCCAAACACTTTCCTGTTTATGAATTTATTACACCTGATTTATTTGAATATTATAAAAAACATGCATATGGAAAAGGATTTTTGATGGTTTCGTCATCTCCTCTGACCAGATCATCTTATCATGCAAGTGATGATTTTGAAAAATTAAAATATGAAAGAAATAGATTGGCTTTAGTTAAATCTATTTAAGTTTCAATGACAAAGCATTTTGAAAAAAGAATAGTTCCTTATAATCCTAAAAACATGTTTGATTTAGTTCTGGATATTGAAAAATACCCAGAGTTTCTTCCATGGTGTTTAGCTTCTAGGGTTGTTGTAAACAATAAAGACTTTATATTAGCTGATTTGATGATTGGCTTCCAAGTTTTTAGAGAAAAGTTTAGAAGTAACGTTAAATATGATCCAAAAAATATGGTAATTGAGGTTTCATATGAAGATGGACCCTTTAAATTTTTAACAAATAAATGGGAATTTAAAAATTATAATGATAAGTGTAGTGTATACTTTTACCTAGATTTTGAATTTAAAAATAAATTCTTTCAATCTATTATGGAAAAACTATTTTCTGAGGCTGTAAAAAAAATGGTTGCTGCATTTGAGCAAAGAGCTGACAAGTTATATGGTAATTAGTCTATAATTTTACCATCACGGAAGTCATTGCTGCAATCCCCTCTTTCCTACCTAAAAAACCTAACTTTTCTGTAGTTGTTGCTTTTACTGAAATTCTATCAGGGCCAATATTTGTCAATTTGCACAAATTATCTATTAATATTTCACTATATTTATTAATTTTTGGTTCTTCACATATTATTGTCGTATCAATATTTATTAGTTCACCGCCTGCTTCTTTAAGCAAGTCCATAGCTTTTTTAAGAAATGTTGAACTTCTTTGATCCTTCCATTTTTTTTCATTAGGTGGAAAATGTAACCCTATATCGCCTTTTGAAATAGCACCAAGAATAGCATCAGTTATAGAATGTAATAAAACATCAGCATCAGAGTGACCTTCTAAACCATGTTTATATTCAATTTCTATTCCTCCTAAAAATAATTTAGATTTAGTTTTTGTAAATGCATGAACATCAAAACCTGATCCAGTTCTATACTCCTTACTATCATTAAAATTTTGCATAAATACCTGATAATCCCACTTTGTTGTAATTTTTAAAAGTTTTTCTTTTCCTAGAATTGTTTTTATTTCTTTATTTTGATTAACAATAATTTCTGATTCATCAGTAGCATCAGGAAAATCTATAAAATCATTCAATGTTAGAGCATTTGGTGTAAAAATTTGGGGAGTTTGTATTTTAGAAAGATTTTTTCTTTTAATTGATTTACAAGTATTTTTATCTATCTTTATTATACTATCATGTATAGGTAATATTGGTATTACACAAGATACTTTATGATTATTTAAATTTTTAATTAATGAATTTATTATTCCATGATCAATACCAGGTCTCGCTGCATCATGTATAAGTAGCAAATTATTTTTATTAGATATATTCTTTATACCATTTATAACTGAATCTTGCCTTTTTTGGCCTCCTATAACAATTTTTATTGTATCTTTATATACGTCATCTAATTTTTTAAATTTTCTAAAATTTTTATCAACAACAACAATTAATTCATGACAAAATTTATGGCTAGAAATCTGATTTATACAAATATCTAGCATTGTTTTATTGCCAAAACTTAAATATTGTTTTGGGATTTTATTCCCAAATCGATATCCTTTCCCAGCAGCTAATAAAATTGCATTAAATTTTTTTGTTATCATGATATTATTTTAATTTATTTTTAATATAACCAAAACTATTATAAATTTGATTAATAATTACTTTAAAGAATAATTTTAAAAAAATAAAATAGTATAAATTTATGATTGATCGTCAAATTCAACAAATAAATTATGAAAATATATTTGATATATTGCCTTTTTCAATATTTATAATTGATAAAAGTTTGAAAATTGAATTTATTAACTTGCTGGCAAAAGAAAAATTTAAAGTTAATATAAAAAATAAAAATGATATTTTAACTAATATTTTTCCTAGAGATTCTTTAATTATTGATACAATTGTCAGGGTTCAAAAAGAAAAAAAAGCCATTTCAATTGAAAAACTTGACCTTTCTAACCCATTTTTTTCTTATTCAAATGCTGACGTTTATATTTCATATTTTGATTATAAGAAAACTGAAAAATATATAATATTAATTAGTAATGAAATTTTTAAAAATAAAAATGAAACATTAGACCTTTTAAATAATAATTCTTTAACAGGTTTATCTAAAATGTTGACACATGAAATTAAAAATCCTCTATCAGGTATCAAAGGATCTGCTCAACTTTTATCGTCAGATTTATCAAATGATAAGAATGAGTTAACAGATATCATTATATCTGAAGTTAATAGAATTGAGAAAATAATTGATAAGGTTGACTATTTATTTTCTAACGATTTACTGAATCCAGAAAACTTAAATATCCATGAAATTATTGACCGAGCAATAAAAGTTACAAAAGTTATGTCTCCAAAAACAATTAAATATGAAAAATATTTTGACCCTTCCTTACCGCAAATTAAAGGAGATAAAAATATATTAATACAAGCATTTACAAATTTAATTAAAAATGCTTTAGATGCTATTGATCATAGTACTGATGGTATAATTAGATTTAATACATATTATTCATTGTGGGAGCCAAAAGCTAAATATTTTGGTGTTGAGAAAAGATTAACACCTATTCGAATTGAGATAACAGATAATGGTAAAGGAGTACCAGAATCTTTAAAAGATATAATGTTTAATCCTTTCGTAACTTCAAAAAATTCAGGTTCTGGACTTGGTTTAACTCAGGTTATTGGAGCAATGAATTCTCATGAAGGAAAAGCAGAGTACCTTAATTCACATTCTCAAACTACCTTTAGATTGAGTTTTCCTGAATTGATTTTATAAGATGAACAATTATTCCTTTACTAAAGCTTATATTAGAAATTCAAATAAAAAAATAATATTAGTGGTTGACGATGATAAAAGTATTCGTTTTATCTTAAGAAAATTATTAGAGAAAAATGGTTATGAAGTTGAAACATCAGGAAATTATAATGGGCTTCTAAGACTAATAAAACAAATTTCACCAGATTTATTAGTCACTGATATAAGATTGCCTGATGGAAATGTTCTTGATAATATACCTGAAATCAAAAAAATATATCCTTCACTACCTATTATTGTAATTAGTGCATTTTCTTCACTTGAAACTGCTGTAAATTCTGTAAAGTTTGGTGCTTTTGAGTATTTATCAAAACCTTTTGATATTGAAAATGTCTTGAAAGTTGTAAAATCTGTTTTTGATTTACCTAAAACTATTAGCAAAAAAAAAATTAATAGTGAAATTTCAAGTATTCAGTTGAACTATAATTTAGTTGGGAAAAATGTTTCGATGCTGAATATTTATAGTTCGATTTCAAAACTTATAGATAATAATTTAACTGTTTTTATTAACGGTGAAATAGGGACAGGTAAGAATTTAGTTGCAAAAACTATCCATAAATTATCAAACAAGAATGAAAATTTTTCTAGAATTAATATAAGTTATTTGGCCTTTGAAAATTTTGAAAAAAAAATATATGAGGTTATAAAAAATAATTCAACTATCTATGTTGAATCATTAGATGAAATCAATTTAGAGAAACAATTAAAATTTCTAGAACTTTTAAGAGCTATATTTAAAAAAAGAAATAAAGAAAAAATTGACAATCTTAGATTAATAGTTTCATCAAGAAAAAATATTGCACAACTTATACAGAACGGTCTTTTTAGAGAAGACTTATTCTATTTTCTAAATATTATTCCTATAAATCTTCCACCACTCAAAGAAAGAAAAGATGATATTAAGGAGCTAGTTTTAAATTTTATGGATAGAAACAAAAGTCTTCCCTTTAAAGAGTTTGACCAAAGTTCTTTTGATGAATTAAAAAAATATGATTGGCCAGGTAATGTAAAAGAGCTAGAAAATTTTATTAAAAGAATTATTGTAATTTATCCTGAAAAAAAAATTACAAATTTCTCAGTTGCTGATGAGTTAAGAAAATCTAGGGAATTATTAATTAATAAAGATAATGACTTTTCAGAAATATTAGACTTAGAATTTGATAAATTTTTTAATCAAGTTAATTTTCAAGAGTATTCAGGTATTCTTTATGATTATTTTAATAAAAATTTTGAAAAATCCCTTATCAAAAGAACTTTACTTTCGTTTAACGGGAATCAAATTAAAGCATCAAAGTTATTAGGAATTAATAGAAATACTCTAAGAAAAAAAATTAATGAACTAAAAATCAAGATTATTAAAGAAGAAAAAAATTGAGAAAAATTAAAGATATTTATCATAATACATATTCAACATTTTCTAGATTTAGAATATTTTTAGTTATATTTATTATAGTGTCTTTAATTTTAATTTTGTCATTATATTTATTACCTATTCAACTGTTTTTTAATTCTGATTTACAAATTTTCTTCATCTTCATAGTCACTTTATTTGCTGCTGGACTCATTGTAATCTCAATTTTAGTTGCTTATCAAATTAATAAAATAATAGTTGATCATAAAAAAAATAATGCAGGTTCACAATTACATTGGAGGATTGCAATTTTATTTGGAGGTATATCTATTTTACCATCTACAATATTAGCGGCTTTTGGACTATTTATTGTAGATTATAGTTTTAGAGGCTGGTTCTCAGACAGAATTTCTACTGCGATCAATGAATCCGTTAAAGTTGCTGAAGACTATTTAAGTGAACACACTAGGAGTGTTAAAGGTTCGATTCTTGAAATGGTGAACGATATAAATCGTGAGGCACCAAAATTAGTATCAAATCCCAAAAATTTAGATAACTATTTATCAACACAAGCTGCAATTAGAAATTTATCTGAAGCTATACTTTTAAATAGTTCGAAAATGGTGCTTGCACGTTCACAATTTGCATTTTCTATTGCTTTGAATGATTTAGACGATAATATTTTTAATCAAGCTCAAAAAGGTGATCTAATAATATTAAGATCAGATACAAATAATAAAATTCGTGGATTAGTAAAAATAAATCGATTAGTAGATGTTTATCTTTATGCGGGAAGGTTTTTGGAACCTTCAGTTTTAGATGCAATTGATCGTACAAAATTAGCCTCAGATCAATATCAATTTATTAATATAGAAAGTACAAATTTACAAATTTCGTTTGGTGTTTTATTTTTTCTTGTTGCACTTTTTTTGTTATTACTTGCACTTTGGATAGGATTAATTCTAGCTAACTCAATTATTAAACCTTTAAGTTCTGTAATTAGCGTAGCAAATATTGCTAGAACTGGTAACCTTGATGTTAGAGTTGAAAATAATTTAGGAATTGAAGAAATTTCACGTTTAGGATTAAGTTTCAATAAAATGTTAGATGAAATTTCAAAAAATAGAAAAGAACTTATATCAGCTAATTACCAAATAAATCAGCGAAGAGAGTTTACTGAAACTATTCTTTCTGGTGTTTCTTCTGGAGTTATAGGTTTAGATGCTAATGGAAATGTAAATTTGCCTAACTCAAAATCTTTGGAATTACTAAAAATTTCAGAACAAAAATTTTATGGCCAAAAATTTATTAAATTATTTCCAGAGTTTGCTAGTTTATTTCATGAAGTGAAGAATAATAAAAATCCAAACAATCAAGAGCAAATTAAAATAGATATTAATAATAAAGTTAGAACATTTTTAACTAGGATTTCAAAAGAAGTTACTGAAGGACAACTCTCAGGATATGTTATAACTTTTGATGATATCACTGAATTACTATCCGCCCAAAATAAAGCTGCTTGGTCAGACATAGCTCAAAGGATTGCTCATGAAATAAGAAATCCATTAACTCCATTACAATTATCTGTTGAGAAAATTTACAATAAATTCAAACCAACTAATCCGGAAGATCTTAAAACTTTTAATAATTATTTAGAGACAATTCAAAGACAAGTGGATGATATTGGAAATTTAGTGGGAGAGTTTAGTTCTTTTGCAAGAATGCCATCCATAAATCTCTATCCTGGAAACTTAGATAAAGTTATATCAACTCAACTATCACTATTTAAAATTAGTAATAGTAATATCAATTGGAATTATACTAATAGAGTACCTAAAGACTTTAAAATAAAACTAGATTCTCAACAAATTAGACAAGCTTTAACGAATATTTTTCAAAATTCAGTAGACTCCATTAATGAAAACCTCTCAGATAGTGATGGAGTAATATATATTTCAGCAGATTTAGACAAAGGTAAAATTGTTTTAACTATTGAAGATAATGGAGTAGGTTTTCCAAAAAATAAAGATGATTTAACCTTACCTTATGTGACATTTAGAGAAAAGGGAACTGGTTTAGGATTGTCAATTGTTCATCGAATCATTGAAGAGCATAATGGAAAGTTAGTACTAGATGATTCTGATTTAGGTGGAGCAAAAATCATCATTGAATTTTTAATTTAGTGTTATTTGGGATTTATAAAACATGAAAGACAGCATTTTAATAGTAGATGATGAACCCGATATTAGAGATACTATATCAGCTGTACTTAATGATGAAGGATATGAAACAATCTGTGCTTCAAATGCCCAAGAAGCTCAAACCACAATGAATAATGAGCTCCCCAGTCTAATTATCTTAGATATTTGGATGAGAGATAGTACTATGGATGGGCTTTCATTACTCAATTGGATTAAAGACAGCAATCCTGAAATTCCAATCGTAATGATCTCTGGACATGGTACTGTTGAAATTGCAGTAAATGCTATTAAAGCTGGAGCTTATGATTTTATTGAAAAGCCATTTAAATCTGAAAAATTAATATTTATGGTATCAAGAGCTTTAGAAAACTCAGTTTTAAAAAAAGAAAATGCTGAGTTAAAAGAGCAAATTAGACGTCCTGACATGATTGTTGGAAAATCTTCTTTGATTAACTCAATAAGGCAAACAATAGCTAAAGTATCACAAACTAATAGTAGAGTATTAATTTTAGGTTCTTCTGGATCGGGAAAAGAAGCTTGTGCACGAACTATCCATCAAGAATCACCCAGAAGAAATGCAAGTTTTGTTCATGTTAACTGTTCTACAATTTCAGAAGAAGAATTATTTGGACAAGAAAGTAAAATAAAAAATAAGAAATCAATGGGTCTATTTGAGAAAGCAAATAGGGGCACCTTGTATTTTGACGAAATTTGTGACCTTTCATTAGAGTTACAAAGTAAAATTATTCATGCAGTTCAACAGCAGCGTTTTAAAAGGATTGGAAGTAATCATGAAATAAGCGTTGATGTGAGAGTTGTATCTTCATCCTCAAAAAATATTAAGAAGCAAATCGAAATTGGCAAATTAAGAGAAGATTTATATTATCGATTAGGTGTTGTACCAATAGAAATGCCTGATTTAAATAGTCATCCTCAAGACATACCAGATCTAGTTAGTTATTATATGTCCTCTGCATCTGCTGTTTTAAATAAACCAGTTCGAGTGTTTAGTGATGATGCTATTGCATCTTTACAAAAGTACAATTGGCCAGGAAATTTGAATGAATTAAGAAATATAATTGATTGGTTGCTTATTATGGCACCAAATAATAAGGATGGTATTATTTCATCTGATATGTTACCTCCTGAAATTAAGTTTATATCTAATGAAAAAAATTTAGATACAATTAATGATTTTTTATCTTTGAATTTAAAAGATGCTAGAGAAAAATTTGAGAAAGAATATTTGCAGGCTCAGATTGATAGGTTTGGTGGAAATATTTCTCGTACTTCTTCATTTATTAAAATGGAGCGATCAGCATTGCATAGAAAGTTAAAAAATCTTTTAATAGATAAGAAATAGTAACAATAAATACTGGATAATTATGAAAATTATTATTTGTGGTGCTGGTCAAGTTGGAGAGAGTATCGCTGCTCATTTATCTGAGGAAGAAAATGATGTAACAATAATTGATCAGAATCAAGACAGAATTAGAAAAGTTTTAGATCATTGTGATGTAAGTGGTGTTGAAGGGTTGGCGTCTTATCCCGAAGTGCTTCAGAAAGCTGGGATAGAAGAAGCTGATATGATTATAGCCGTAACTCAATCAGATGAAGTAAATATGATAGTTTGTCAAATTGCTCACTCTATGTTTTCTACACCTTTGAAAATTGCAAGAATAAGATCTCAGTCATATTTAGATCCAAGAATTGAAAAGATTTATAATTCTGAAAACCTGCCAATTGATTTTAAAATTTCACCTGAATTAGAAGTGTCTGACGCTGTTTCTAGGAGGTTGCAATTACCTGGAGCATTTGATGTAGGAAATTTTGTAGATGGTAAGTTACAAATTATTGGTGTTATTTGTGAGGAGGACTGTCCATTACTTGGAGTATCAACAAAACATTTAAAGGATATTTTTCCCGACTTAAAAATGAATATTGTTGCTATTATTAGAGCTGGTGAAATAATTATAACCAGAGATGGTTCCAATAAAATGGAACCATTTGATAGAGTATATTTTGTTTGTGATGTTAATCAAATTATGAGATGTATGGTTGCATTTGGACATGAAGAAAAAGCTGCAAATTCAATAATTATTGCTGGTGGTGGAGAGATTGGTAAAAATACCATAAATTTATTGAATGATAAGATGAAAGAAATAAATATTTCGATTATAGAAAATAACTGGGATCAAGCTAATCATTTAGCTGAAAAATTTGCTAATATTTCCGTTATTAATGGAGATGCACTAGATCAAGATATTTTGACTGAAGCAGGAATTTCAAACGTTGAAACATTTGTATCTTTAACTAACAATGATGAAGTAAATATTTTATCGGCTCTACTTGCTAAAAGAAGTGGTGCAACAAGAGCAGTAACATTAATTAATAAACCAAGTTATATACCACTTATAAATACTTTAGGTGTAAATTCAGTTATCAGCCCTGCGCAAATAACAGTCTCATCAATTTTATCAAAAATTAGAAGTGGAAGCATAAGAGCAATCCATTCAATTATTGAGGATAAAGGAGAGTTTATTGAAGCTAGAGCTCTTGAGTCATCCAAAATTGTTGGCATACCTTTGAAAGATTTAAAGCTGCCTAAGTCAATTTGTGTTGGCGCTATTTTTAGAGGTAATGATTTAATTATTCCTCAAGGAGATACAATTATAGAGGTTAATGATATAATCGTAGTTTTTTCAGATAATAACTCTATAAAGAAACTTGAATCAATTTTATCTATAAGAATGGATTTGATTTAATTTTTCGTCTATCTTTAAAATATATATTACAAAGGTAGAACAAAATGAATAAAAATGAAAATTTACAGGAAACTTTTTTAAACCAAATTAGAAAAGATAAGCTGACTGTTACTATTTTTCTAATCAATGGAGTTAAACTTCAGGGAATAATTACTTGGTTTGATAATTTTTCAATTCTTTTAAAAAGGGATACTCATATACAATTGGTTTATAAACATTCAATTTCTACAATTATGCCTTCCGCACCAATATCTTTAGGAACAGAAAAAACTGAATAACAATAATTTAAACTGTCTAATACTTTCTGTTAATTTACTTTATGTTTCCGATGTTATGGCGAAACACAAATTAACTGAAACTTGCAATTTAGCTAAGTCTATTAAACTTAATATCGTCCATACTTCTTTTTTTAAATTAAGAAATCCATCTTCTGGTTTTTTTCTATCTAAAGGATTATTGTTAAATTTAAAAAAAACAATTCAGGAAAAGCAAGTAGAATTAGTAATTTTTAATAATGCATTATCACCTATCCAACAAAGAAATCTTGAAAAGTATTTTGACCTAAAAGTAATTGATAGAACTAATCTTATTTTAGAAATTTTTGGTAAAAGAGCAAAATCTCATGAAGGAAAACTTCAGGTAGAATTAGCTCATTTATTATATCAAAAAAGTAGATTGGTGAGGACTTGGACCCATTTAGAAAGACAAAGAGGTGGATTTGGGTTTCTGGGAGGTCCAGGTGAAACTCAATTGGAGTTAGATAAAAGAATGCTTAGCCAAAGAATTAAAAAAATTAAAACCATGTTATTTAAGGTCCAAAATACTAGAAATATTCAACATAAAAACAGATTGGATAATGAAATTATTTCAGTGACTATAGTTGGTTACACAAATGCCGGAAAATCAACATTATTTAATAAAATGTTAAATGAAAATGTGCTATCAAAAGATATGCTTTTTGCAACTTTAGACCCTACAAGAAGAATTTACAAAGGTTACAATCATGAAAAGGTTATTATTTCTGATACAGTTGGATTTATCTCCGATTTACCAACAGAGTTAATTGAGTCCTTTAAGTCAACTTTAGAAGAAATTTCATCCTCAGATATAATAATTCATGTAAGAGATTTATCATCGCCTTTTATGGACCAAGAGGCAAAAGACGTATACATGATTTTGAATAACATTGATAAAGAAATTCAAAATAAAACAATTGAAATTTTCAACAAAGTTGATTTATATGATTTTGATAAAAATTTTTCAAATCTTGATAATTCCGAAATTTTTATTTCTGCAACAAAAGGTATAGGATTAGAAAAAATTTCTATTAAAATTCAAAAAATACTTGAAACAAATTATATAAAAATAAATCTTACTCTAAATGGAAATTCCGGTTTTATATTGAATTGGCTTTATGAAAATAGCAAAGTAATAGAAAAAAAATTCAATAAACATGGTAAGTATAAAATTTTAATAAATATTTCAAGGGTTAATCTTGAAAGAATGAAGTCAAGATTTACGGATGCTATTGTAGTAAACTAAATGAATAATATAGAAATAAATACTAATTTATATAATGAAAATATATATGAAAACCTAATTCAGGTGTCGAAAGAAATAATATTACCCCTATACGGCAAATTAAAAAAAGACCAAATTTCTTCCAAATCTAGAATAGATGATTTTGTAACTGTAGCTGACAGAAATACTGAAGAATTTTTGAAACCAAAATTACTAAATCTTATTAAAGGATCAAACTTTATTGGTGAAGAAAGTTACAGTGAAATTGAATATTCTGACAACCTAGTATCAGATTATACATGGACTTGTGATCCAATAGATGGAACTTATAACTATGTAAATAATTTAGATAAATTCTGTATTATGATCTCACTTTGCAAATCAAAAATTCCAATTGCTAGCTGGGTATATTTCCCAATTTTTAATACTTTTTGTTATTCATGCCTTAACTCGTCAGTAATTTTTAGTAATAATAAAAGTAAAGTAAAAGTTTTTCGTAAAAAAAATGAATTGCAATTTGAAGTAATAAAAGGGGTCAATTTTATTGAAGACAATCTATTTAAAGATTTTTATCCAGAAAAAGATAAGAACGGATTTACTGTAGCTAAAAACATTCGTTGTGCTGGTTTTCAAATTGTTGCCCTTGTCTGTGGAAAAATAGATTATTTACATCATAAATACATTACCCCATGGGATCATTCGCCTGTATTTAATTTAGCAAAATCATCTGGTTGTAATATATATTTAAAACCAAAAAAAATTTTTTTTAATTATAATTATTCAGGTCAACTATTGTGCACATCCTCAAATTTAATATATAATCAACTAGAAAAAATTTAGTAATGTATGGTTTTTAAATGGCAAAAGTGAGTTTTATTGGTTTAGGGGTTATGGGTTTTCCAATGGCAGGGCATTTATCAAAAAATGGACACGATGTCACTGTTTATAATAGAACCTCTGTTAAATCTAAAAATTGGTTAGAAAAATATAAAGGATCTATAGCAAAAACACCCAAAGAAGCTAGTAAAAGTAAAGACTTCATTTTTATGTGTGTTGGGAATGATGATGACGTCTTATCTATTGTAAATGGAGAAAATGGTATTATTGAAGGCTTATCAAAAGGCTCTATTGTTGTTGATCATACAACAGCTAGTGCTGAGTTAGCTAAACACTTAGACAACCTTTTTAAAGTTAAAGGTTCAAATTTTATTGATGCTCCAGTTTCTGGTGGCCAATTGGGTGCTGAAAATGGAGCGCTTTCAATTATGTGTGGTGGACAAAAAAATATTTTCTCTAAAGCATATAAAATAATGGAAGCTTATGGAAAAAATATCTCTCTTATTGGTGAGGTTGGAAGTGGGCAATTAGCTAAAATGGTCAATCAAATATGTATAGCTGGTTTAGTTCAAGGTTTATCTGAAGGTATTAATTTTGGTATTAAAGCCAATATAGACATGAAAAAAGTTTTAGATGTTATTCAATCAGGTGCAGCAGGTAGTTGGCAAATGATTAATCGAGGGGAGACTATGGTTAATAATAAATTTGATTTTGGATTTGCAGTGGACTGGATGAGAAAAGATTTAAAGCTTTGCTTGGATGAGGCTAGAAAAAACAAATCAAGGTTACCAATTACGTCTATAATTGATCAATTTTACTCTCAAGTACAAGAAAACAATGGGGGTAGGTTAGACACTTCAAGTCTAATTACTTTGCTTAATAAATCTTAACTATAAAATTTTTTACTCTTAATCCAATATTCATTTTTTTGAGAAATAGTTGTTTCTTTAAATTTCAAACCATCATTAGAAGCAAGTTCTTCAGCTTTTCTATAACGTTTTATAAACTTTGTATTAGCATAATTTAGTGCTTCTTCAGAATTAATTCCTGATTTACGTAAAATGTTTATTGCAGAGAATAATAAATCACCACCCTCGTCAATTAAATTTTTTTCATTTTGAGCCTGCAATGCATCTTTATATTCATTTAGTTCTTCTAAAAGTTTATTTATACAGTTTTCTACATTTTTGAAATCAAACCCATCTTTACTGACCTCTTCTTGAATTTTTTGGGATTTCAAAACAGATGGTAAAGTTTTTGTAACTCTATCTAAGGCTGATGAATCAAACTTTTTATTGTTATTTTCTTCTAATTTAATTTTGTCCCACTGGTTTTTTACATCTTCTGGAGTATTAAGTGTTTTTTCGTTTTTATTATCAAAAATATGAGGGTGTCTTCTGATTAGCTTCTCTTTAATACTCAAAACAACATTGTCAAAATTAAATAAATTTTTTTCATTTGCTAATTGTGATAAAAATACAACCTGAAGCAATAAATCCCCTAACTCATCTTTCAAACCCTCAAAATCTCCGTCCTGAATCGCCTGTACAACTTCATAAGCCTCTTCAACAGTATAGGGAGCTATTGACTCAAATGATTGCTTCCTATCCCAGGCACATCCATATTTAGGATCTCTTAGGTAGCTCATAATTTTTATAAGCTTTTCAATATTTTTTATGTCTTTATTCTCTAAGAACTCTATATTTTCTATATTTTTTTTATTTGTTGATTTCATGTCTTACTTAAATTTTTTGAAACTGTTATAACAACAACTATTAATTCAATTATAAAAATTATGAAAGGTTAATTAATGTCGAAAATTAGATCATGGTTTTTTACAGGTATTCTTGTAATGACACCGTTGATATTAACGATATATGTTGTTTGGGCTTTTATTACATTTGTTGATAACTTAGTAGTTCCTTTAGTTCCCATTGAATACAGGCCTTCATATTACCTCCCTTTTTCAATTCCTGGTCTCGGATTAATCATAGTATTTCTTTTTACAACTTTTGTTGGGATATTAGCCACGGGGTTATTTGGAAGAACTTTAATTCGTCTCTGGGAAAATATTTTAAATAGAATGCCAGTTGTAAGATCTGTATACAGTGCAATAAAACAAATTCTTGAAACTGTTATGGCAACTCAATCTGACGCATTTCGTCAGGCTGTTTTAGTTGAGTATCCAAGAAAAGATATTTGGGCAATAGGATTTGTTACTGGGTCAACTAAGGGAGAGGTTAGCGAAAATGTTAATAAAAAAATGGTAAATGTATTTATGCCTACAACCCCCAATCCAACGAGTGGATTTCTTTTATTTTTTCCTGAAAAAGATTTAATATTTCTTGAAATGTCAGTTGAGGATGCTCTTAAACTTGTGGTTTCTGGGGGTATGGTAGTTCCAAAAAGAAAAAAAAAGTCTTAATTTAAATTCTGTATATACTCGTCATTATTAAAAATACTCATTAATATTTGTTGGCTATATGGCACTTTAGAATTAAGGCTATTATTTTCTGACAATTTTTTTGCAGTTTCTAATAACTCAAAATCTTTTAATGTAAATAATCTAAAGTTTTCCTCTCCAGATTGTTTACTTCCAAAAATTTCGCCAGGTCCTCTCAGATCCAAATCTTTTTCAGCAATGTAAAAACCGTCATTACTATTTCTTATTGTATGCAATCTTGATTTTCCAATTTCACTTATTGTTTTATTGTACATTAATATACAATATGACTGAAGCGAACCTCTTCCTACTCTTCCTCTTAATTGATGTAATTGCGCTAATCCAAATCTTTCAGAGTTTTCAATAATAATTATTGTTGCGTCTGGAATGTCTATTCCAACTTCTATAACTGTTGATGCTACTAAAATTTTTGACTTATTTGTAAAAAAACTATTTATAGAATTTTCTCTTTCTTCTTTTGCCATCTTCCCATGTGCCATTACAGGAGAATATTCCCTAAATTCTTTATGTAATTGTTCATATCTTTTTACTAATGCCACCATGTCTAATTTTTCAGACATTTCAAGTAATGGACATATCCAGTAAACTTTCTCATTCCTTTTCAAGGCTCTTTTAATAGCTGTTATAACTTCATTGTATCTTTCTAATGGTATTACTTTTGTAATTATTGATTGTCTATTTTTAGGTGTTTCATTAATTATGCTTAAATCTAAATCACCATAATTTGTCATGGTTAAACTTCTTGGAATAGGTGTTGCTGTTAGAAGAAGTAAGTGGATATTTTCACCTTTTGATAAAATCTTATTTCTTTGATTAACCCCAAACTTATGTTGTTCGTCTATAACGGCTATTCCAAGGTTATAAAACTTTACAGAATCTGAAATCAGAGAATGAGTTCCAATAATTATTTGAGAATTACCATCTAAGATATCTTTTAGAATTTTCTTCTTATCAACTTGTTTTATTTTTGATGTTAATAATGAAACCTTTATCTTTAAATGTGATGTGTATTTACTAATGAATTCAAAATGTTGAAAACACAATAAATCAGTCGGTGCCATTAGAACGGCTTGTTTATTTATTTCAATCAGATTCAAAATTGCAGATAAAGCAACTAAAGTTTTTCCGCTTCCAACATCTCCCTGAAGCAATCTTTTCATTTGTGATTTTTTAGAAATATCGTCCTCAATTTCATTTATGCATTTGACTTGAGCATTAGTTAGTTGAAAATCTAGCTTTTTTAAAATGCTCGTAAAAAAGAAATATTCTTTTTTTTTATTCTTTAGTTTTTTTGTTTGATTTTTTTTTCGATATAGTGATAGCCCTAATTGATTGGCATACACTTCATCAAATCCAAGTCTTTCAAAACATAAATTTCTCAATTTCATTTCTTTTTCATTTTGTGGGACATGAATGAATTCAAGTGATTTTTTAAATGATAACCACTTTTTTTCGTCAATCAATTTTTTGGGTATCCATTCAGGAAAATTATTTGGTATTTTATTTAATGAACTTTCAATTGATTTTCTAATTATTTTATTGGTTATTCCACTTGTTAAAGGATATACAGTCTCAAATTTTGGAATTTTATCTTTATCATTAATATTAACAAGATAATCTGGATGCGTAATTTGCACTTTATCTTTTTTCCATTCAATCTTGCCACTTACCATCACTTCAGTAAGCTCAGGGAATTTATCTTTTAAATATTCACTTCTAAAATGAAAAAAAATTATCTCAACATCAAACCCCTCACATTCACCAAAAATGATATACGGCTTTCTAGATTGATAATACCCTGGAATATGCTTTTTAACTTTAACGCATTTAGTAATAATGGACTGAGAAGGGCAATTTTTTAATTGCAAGTTGTTTAATCTTCTAATAACAGAATGTGGTAAATGAAATAATAGATCAATTAAATTTTTTCCAATTTTTTTTTCTATTAACTTAGCGGTTTTTGGTCCTACTCCATTTACAGTGGTTAAATCAGAAAATAAAGGGTACAAAATTTTTGGTCTAATTATATTCATATTATATAATGTAGCAAAATTAACTTACTTATGAAAAATAATAATTATAAACAGAAATTAATAAAAAAACTAAAATACAGATCAATATATTCTGGTTCGAAAGAGAGTGATTTTATACTTTCTAATTTTGCAAAAAAAAATTTAAATAATTTAACCATTAGTGAATTAGAATCCTATGAAAAATTTTTAACTTTAGGTGACGTTAATATTTGGAATTGGGTTTCTAACAATGAACCCACACCTTTTTTTGAAGATCAAAATTACGTTAAATTTATTCTGCTTATGAGAGATAATTAATGAATTTGTTTTTAGACAAACCCAACTTTCACAAGAATAACATTTTGTATAATATTAGCGACGGAATTGACTGTTTTGTAGTATTTGAAATCTTAAGATTTTATAATAAGATTTTAGTAATTTTAAGAGACGACGTAAGACTTGAGCGGTTTTCTAAAAGCTTGAAGACTCTGAACAGTAAACTCAATATTATTGAATTTCCATCATGGGATTGTCTTCCTTTTGATAAAAATTCTCCTAATCAAAAAATTATTGGGAAGAGGGTTAGGGCTCTTTTTAAATTAATCAATTTAGATGAAAGTAAAACAGTTGTCTTAACGACAGTAGGTTCTATTCTTCAAAAAATTCCAAAAGCTCAATATATATCAGATTCATCACTAAAAGTTGAAGTTGGGAAAAACTGCATACAAAATGATATAATTAAATTTTTAGAAAACAACGGATACTCAAGAACTAGTACTGTTAGAGAAGATTCAGAATATTCTATACGAGGAGGAATTATAGATGTTTTCCCACCAGGTGATCAAAATCCAGTTAGAATAGACTTTTTTGGAGATGAAGTTGATTCTATCAGATCATTTGATCCTATCAATCAGTTGAGTATTGGAAATATTAATCATATAAATTTCTATCCTGGCAGTGAGATTAATCTTAATGATGAAAGTATTAATTTATTTAGATCAAATTATAGAAAGACTTTTGATAATAGAATATATGATAATTCACTTTACCAATCAGTATCTGATAAGAAAAGAGTGAATGGTATAGAGCAATACCTGTCATTGTTTCATGATGAGCTGACTTCTTTTTTTAGTTATTTAGAAGATTTTTTAGTTATTCTAGATAAAGATTATAATGCTGTGCTTGAAAATAAGATTGAAGATATTTTAGATTTTTACAACGCTAGAAAAGAAGATGCAAATCTAGAAGGTAAAAAGTTCAATCTACTGCCAATAGATTCTTTATATTTTTCAAAAAAGCAAATACACAATTTTTTAAATGAAAAATGGGTTGTTGAATTAAATCAAAATCAAAATGATAAATCAGAGTTTAATTTTGTAGCTAATATTAGACCTGGAGTAAATTTTACTTCGTTGAGAGCTCAAGGTGAAAATCCCATCATAGAATTAATTAGTTTATTAAAAATTCATAAAAAAATAATTATTACTTGCAATTCAAGCGGTGCTTTAAATAGGGTTAAATCATTGATCCAAGCTCATGACAATTCATTAAAAGTTAAAGATGAGAAGTATCCGTTTGATACCCCACAAAATATTGTTGGAATTGTATACCCTTTAGAGAGGGGGTTTAAAATTGATGAAACTTTATTTATTACTGAAGAAGATTTATTTGGTATTAAATTCGGTCGACCACATTCTAAAACTAAAAGAGCAGAAAATTTTTTAAGAGATATCACATCTCTAACAGTTGGTGACCTTTTAGTTCATGTAGAGCATGGAATTGGCAGATATGAAAGCCTAGAAACAGTCAAATCCAGTGATATTGAAAGAGATTGCTTAAAAATTATCTACAGTGGAAATGACAGGTTATATTTACCTGTTGAAAATATAGAACTTATCTCACGATATGGATCAGGAGAGAAAATTAATCTTGATAAACTTGGTAGTAGTAATTGGCAAGCTAGAAAAGCGATTGCTAAAAAACGCATTAAGGAAATTGCAGATAAGCTAATTAAAATTGCTGCAGCAAGACAAACTACTAAAATTAAACCATTAGACTTCCCTTATGAAGAATATGAAAGTTTCTGTTCGAGGTTTTTATTTACGCCAACGGAAGACCAATTTTCTGCCATTAGAGATGTAGAGAATGACCTCAAGTCAGGTTGTCTTATGGATAGATTAATTTGTGGAGATGTTGGATATGGCAAAACTGAAATTGCCCTCCGAGCGTCATTTATGGCGTCAATGTCTGGCTTCCAAGTTGCTTTAATTGCTCCAACCACCCTTTTAGTTAAACAGCATGTAAAAAACTTTAAAGAGAGATTTAAAGGATTTCCAATTAAAATCAGTGAATTATCAAGGTTTATAAAATCAAAGGAAAGTGCAGTTATAAAAGATGAAATAGAAACTGGAGAAACGCAAATAATTATAGGGACACACTCCTTACTATCTAAAAAAATTAAGTTTAATAGTTTGTCTCTTCTCATTATTGATGAGGAACAACATTTCGGTGTTTCACAAAAAGAGTATTTAAAATCATTAAGAAGTTCTATGCATGTTTTAACATTAACAGCAACACCAATTCCAAGAACATTACAGATGTCTCTTGCTGGTGTTAGAAGCATGAGTCTAATTACAACACCCCCAGTTGACAGATTATCAATAAGAACTTTTGTTTCAAATTGGGATAATGTCTTGTTAAAAGAAGCAATTAAAAGAGAGATTCATAGAGGTGGACTTGTTTTTTGCGTGGCACCTCGAATTAAAGATTTGCCAAAAATTTACGATATTCTAAAATCACTTGTTCCTGATGTAAAAATTTCTACAGCTCATGGCAAAATGAAAGTTGAAGATATAGACAAGTCAATGATTGAGTTCTCTGAAGGGAGAGTCGATATTTTGCTTTCAACTAATATAATTGAATCTGGTCTTGATATACCGTTAGCCAATACATTAATTGTATATAATTCAGACAAATTTGGATTATCTCAACTTTATCAAATGCGTGGAAGAGTAGGCAGGGGAAAAGTAAGAGCCTATGCTTATTTAACGACTAATGAGAATAAACTTATAACTTCAGATGCAAGGAAGAGATTAGATGTTATGCAAACTTTAGATAATCTTGGCGCAGGATTTTCGTTGGCTTCATATGATATGGATATTAGGGGAGCAGGCAACCTTCTTGGAGAAGAGCAATCTGGTCATATTAAAGAAGTTGGAATTGAACTTTACCAGTCACTTCTTAAAAGTGCAGTTGAAATTGAAACTATTGGCAAAAGTCAAGAAAGTATTGAATGGTCACCTCAAATTCAAATTGGCATTTCTTCTAAAATACCAGAAAGTTATATTTCTGACATTACGATTAGGCTTTCTATGTACAGGAGGATTGCATTTTTAAAGTCAGAGGAAGAAATTGAGAACATTAAATTTGAGTTGATTGATAGATTTGGTAATTTGCCTTTAGAAGTACATACCCTTTTGGAAATAATTTTGATTAAGCAATTGTGCAAAATTTCAAATATTTTTAAAATTGATGTTGGAAATAATGGAATAGGGATCAAATTTTATCAGGATAAATTTTCTAACCCAGAAAAATTACTAAACTATATTTCTAAAAATCCTGATAAAATAATAGTAAAACCTGATCAGTCAGTAGTAATATTAAGAAATTTTTCAGACAAAAAACATAGAATTAATTTAGTTAAAGAAGAATTAAAAGCTATTTCAGAATTAGCTAGTTAATCTTTTGCCGCAATATCTATAGCTGTTTCTATAACTTTTGGCGGTTGAGCACCATTTAGTGTCCATTTATCATTGAATATAAATATTGGAACGCCACTCATGAAATCAAAGTTTACAAATGGTTGAAAGCTCTCAAAATATTTTGAATTTTTTAGTAAACTTATATTTTGTGATAATGTAAAATTTGTCAATTTTTTCAATAAATATTCTTCATCTCTAAGATCTATACCATCAATAAAATAATCCTTCATAAATTGAAAAGCTAAATTATAGGATTTATTCAGGTCTTCATTTTTTAGAAAATTAACTATTTGATGAATTTTTCTAGTATTAGGTGTTATTTCAATTTTATCTAAATTAATTTTGATATTATAATCATTTGCAATAGCTATTATTTGGCTTTCTATTAAATTAGATTGTTCACCAAACTTATTCTTCATGTATTTTTTTCTACTAATCCCAAGATGAGGCATTGATGGATTTAAATAATAAGTTTTCCAATCTATTTCAAAATCAATATCTTGTCTCTCAAGAATTGATTTATTAAGATGATTGCAACCGATAAAACACCATGGACAAATTATGTCTGCTACAACTTTAATACTAATCTTCTTTTTCATGTTTTCATTTAAATTTATTTCTTATTGATTAAGATTTTTTCGATAGAAATTTGTAATATATAATTCATAACTTTCTGTTTCATTTAATAATGCTTCAGTGTGGTTTGATTTATTAAAGGAAAAAAATGAAAAATTAAGCCCATGTTTTAAGGCAAAATTTCTAATTTTCTCTGCGTGATGGAAACGTACTCTTGTATCTTCCTTTCCATGAAATATTGCTAATGGTTTATTTTTTAAATTTAATAGAGCATCTTTAGTCTTAATTCTGTCTAAATGAACTCCCCTAAGCCTAGCTGACCAATAAGCAAATCTCCACAAAAAGCTCGGAAAACCCTGAAAATTTACTTCTTCTTTGGCTATCATATTGAAGTCAAAAGGACTTCCTTCTAGACTCAAGGCAGCAAATCTATTATCTATTGCGGGTAATAACAAAGCTGATAAAGCTCCTCCTGAAATTCCATGAATTCCGATCTTATGACTTGGAATTTTTTTATTTTCAATCAGCCAATCAATAGAACTAACTATGTCGTAAACTTGCTTTTGGCCACCAGCATGTTTGCCATTAGTGCAAGTGCTCTTGCCATGATTCCTGAAATCAATTAATAAAATATTAAAATTTGATTTTATTAGCATTGAAGCAGTTAAGAGAACATTGAATTCCCTGTATGATGCTGTTAATCCATGCAATATTATTATTGTTTCTTTCTTTTCAGGGTGAAAAGAAGGCACCCATAAACCATCTAGAATAATGTTGTTATCTATATTAGATATTTTAACCTTTTCAGATGGGGTATTTTTTAACCACCAATCAGATAAATCATAATTTGTCCATTTTACCCATTTTTCACCTCTAAAGGGACCATCATTTACTGGTGGTGTATAAAATTCTGAAATTGTATTTTTTGATCTGTCTGGTTTTAAATAGCAACCAACTTCTGTTGCTTCTGAATATACGTAATTTCCTATAAAAAAAATCAATATTAAGATAATTATTAAAGAAGTTATTAAATATAAAATTACTTTTCTAAACATCTCTTATGATATCAAAATAAATAAACTTACAAAAATATTTCTCATATTTTTTACTTTTTTTTAATTTATTTACCTTTAATTTCAATTTGTGGCTTAGAGGAGGCATCTCAAACAATCCTACTGAGCTTTCATATGATTATACTCAATGATTTGATTCAACGTTATCACAAGCAAATTCTAAAATTCTTTTGTTTCTTTGTGGAATAGGTGAACTTGGATAAACTAAATAATTTTTATCAAGACAGATTAATTTTATATGAGTTATAAACTTTAGATTATTTTTCAGTTGATAAATAATTTTTCTTTCAAACTAATTAATAGCGTTCCATAAACGAAAAGCTTAAAAATTGACGCATACATTGCTTCAGGAGCAACTTTATATTTATCTCTACCAAGTGTAAAAGCTAAATTAAAATACGTTCCAGTATTATAAATAAAATTTGCTAGAAAAACTATAAATCCTAAAACAAAGAAAGCCCAATTACCCTGAGGGCCAATAATAATAATAAATATAGCTGTGAGTGACTCAGCTGTTGGCCATGCAGCAGCAAACCTCTGAACTAAAGTTGCAGAATCGTCAATATTATATCTTCTAAAAATTCCTTTGGCTTCCCATAACTGAAAAGCATAAAATCCAGGAGTTAAAATACATCCAACTAAAAAGAGTAAAAACAAATATATATTATTAAAATTTTCAACCATAAATTTCTCCAATTGTAGTTTTATAACTAATTAAATTAATTTTTCAAGAATTATTGACATTGAGGTTTACTCATGTGGCAATATTGGTAAGGAAGATTAAATTGTGCATCTTTGTAACCATTATCGGCAGCCATCTTCCACCATATTTGTGCTGTATCAGTGTTAACATCTACACCATAGCCATTCCAATACATGTCACCTAATTTATACTGAGCGTAAGGATTTCCATTAAGGGAAGATTTTTTATACCACTTAAAGGCCATTTTAAAGCTTTTGGCGACACCCCAGCCATTAAAATACATGCCTGCAATATCAGATTGGGCCCTTGGGTCTCCATCTTTGGCTAAAGTAGATAAAAGTTTAAAGGCATTTTTATAATTTTTATTTTTATATTCCTCTATAGCAACGTTATAATCATAATAATATTTTTTTGCCTCTAGAAACCAATCATCTTTGTGGCTTTTATCATTAGCAAATGAAATAAAAGAAAAAAAAGTTATTAATATAAAAATAAGCAACTTCATAGTTTATTGTCTAATGGCAATTAATTTATTTTAATAGTTAGCCCAATACTTTTTTATTTCAATATTAAGCAAGGCGTTTGATTTAATTAGTTAAGAAATGACATTATTAAATTATAGTAATGTAATTTATTGTTATTATTATAGAGCATTATGGATATTAGTTTTTTTTTATTAGGTTTCTTGACTGGGTTGAGTTTTATTCTTGCGATAGGTCCTCAAAACTTATTTGTAATAGAGCAAGGCCTTAAAAATCAATTTGTTTTTACGGTATGCATAATTTGCTCAGCATCAGATTTTATATTAATTTTTACTGGTATATTATTGTTTCATTACTTAGAAAGTTTACTAAATTCGACAGTAGAAAACATTTTAAGTATTCTCCTAATTTTATTTTTATCAAACTTTATAAGAAATAAATTAAAGGAGAGTAGATCCTCAATTTCAATTAATTTTGAAGAAACTTCAAATACGTTTAAATCAATAATTCTAAGAGTTCTTGGATTTACATTTTTAAACCCTCATGTTTACTCAGATACGGTCTTTATTTTGGGCAATATGTCAAAAAACTTCATATTTAATCATAAAATTAGTTTTGGGATTGGTGCTTCGTTTAGTTCATTTTTCTTTTTCTTCATGATTGGATACTTATCTAAGTACTTCTCAAAATTTATTAGTAAGCCCAAAATTTGGAAATTTTTGAATATGTTTATTATAATATTTATGAGTTTCATAATATTGTTTGTAATACATGATATGATAAACTCAAATTTATGAAAAGGAGTTAGAAAACTATGAGTATAACTGATGAAGGAGAGTATGGGAAAAAACAAATAGACACCCTTGAAATGATATGGGGTGAGGGCTTTCTATCGCCTGGTGGGTCTCAAGAAATAGATTTAGTTTTAAATAATAAATCTATAAAAAATTTGACAATACTTGATATTGGTTGTGGGGCTGGAAGTGCAGCTTTTCATTTTATTCAAAATCATTCTGTTGGCCATGTTACTGCTGTTGACGTTGAAAAGGAAGTTATAGACAGAGCAAACGAGTTAAAATCAAAATATAGTTTTGAAAAGCTTGTAGATTTTAAAGTTATTGATCCTGGCCCGCTTGATTTTAATGATTCTTCTTTTGATATGGTATTTAGTAAAGATACTTTTTTACATATAAAGGATAAGGAAAGTCTTGCTGAAGAATTATTTAGAGTTATAAAACCAGGTGGTTTTGTATGTGTAAGTGACTGGATGAGGGTAGATGACAATTATCCATCTCAACTTATGCAGGAATATATTAAAATGGAAGGTTTGAGTATGAATATGTGTTCCTTAGAAAGATACTCTAAAGCATTAAAAAGTGCTGGGTTTGAAAATATTTTTTTGAGAGATAGGAACGCTTGGTATCTCAAAGTTGCTAAAAAAGAATTAAGTGATTTACAGTCTATCTACAATAAAAAACTTATTGATATTCTTGGTAAAGACGATGCAGAATCTACTATTAAGATTTGGGAAAAAATGGTTGAGGTTTTAGAAATTGGAGAGCACAGACCGGGACATTTTTATGCTGAGAAGCCACTTTAAAAATTCAGTTCGTTATTCCTTACTATTGATGAAAGAATAAAATTGTAAGGTGTTTCAACTCCAACCTCTTTTCCCATTAATTCAACGCGTCCATTTATAAAATCAATTTCAGATTTTCTTTTAGAAATATGGTCTAAAAGCATTGATGGTTTTGCAGTTGGCATTTTTTCACCAAAATCTTTTACATATTTTAGAGGTTTGTCGAATGACAACGTAATACCTTTTAATTTAGATATTTCATATGCTTCAAGAGTACATCCATTTGCTACCTTCCAGTAACTTTTATTTTTTATTAATTCTCCAACACTACAGTTATAGACTGTACAAGGAGCGCTAAACGTAACGTTACATATAAATTTTTCCCAAATTAATTGATTAATATTTTCATAGGCTGCAACATTAAAACCTGCTTCTAACCATAAATGCACAATTGAACTAAGGCGTTCGGTAATTCCTCCATCCAATTCACCAAACCGAATTAGTTTCATTGCATTATGATGTATATGTCCTGGTTTAATAATAGAAGCTCCAAATCCATCTGCAACTCCTACCATCAAATGTTTTTTCGGAATATAATTCCCAATTTCATCAGATGATCCAATTCCATTTTGAATTGAAATGACAATTGTGTTATCTTTAACAATTGTTCTTAACTCAGAAGCTGCATTTTTAACGCCACTAGCTTTGGTAGATATTATAATTATATCAAAATTTATTTTTTGAGGAACTTTAATAGATGCTATCAGAGATTTATAAATGTTATTTCCACTGGCTCCTTCAACTTTTAATCCAATTTTATTAATTGCATTAATATGCTCTTCCCATTTATCTACTACAAAAACTTTATTGCCCTTTTTGGAAAGTAGAGAGGCGTAAATGGAGCCCATTGCGCCGATACCATAAATAAGTATATTCATAAATTTTTATTTTTATACAATTATAGGTTGAGTTATTCAAAAATCAAAAGAAATCCATAACTAAAAATGATAGCAGGAATTGCACTATATAAAGTGGCGAGTAAACCAACTTTGGGTGCTATTGCTAAAACAGGGAAAAGGGCATCACCATCATTGCTTATAGCGTTTCCTATTTGAGCTGACAAAGGTATTACTCCCATAAGGTAAATGCTTGTAATTATTATTTGAGGTCCGCAGCCAGGTATGAAGCCAATAAGCACAGCAATTAAAGGGGCAAATATTAAGTAGTTACTGAATAAAATTTTCAAATCAAAAGAAGTATAAAAAATTACTAGTTCAAATAATAAAAACGCTATAACCACCCACATTGTTACAAAGTTTGTGTCTAAAAAAGTTCTTTCTAATGGTGTTCCTCCATCTAAAGAAGTTTTTTTATAAATTTTTCCTTTAGAGGCAATTAAATGAAAAATTATTAACAAAGAGCCAGCTATAAAGCCAATTGAAGTTCCTGTTTCTCTTATATATTTGTTTTGTAATAGTTCATTTGCATCAATCTGAAAAGCCATCATAAGTCCAATTACCAAACCAGGTAATAGTAACACTAGCCATGTAAATTTGAAAAATTTATTACTTTTTGGTTGAGAAGAGTCTTGTTCTATATTCATGAATTTTTTTGGTACTAAAAAACCTTTAGGGTGTGTGTAATCAACTAACCAACCAGACAATAAACCAACAAAAAAACCTAAAATCATTATAAAAAACCCAGTTTTAGGTTCACTTGCAATTAATAAAAAAGCAGCATCACCCATTGTAGATGTTAAAACTGCAACAACTGAACCAAAGCTTATATTTCCTGTTGTAAATTGAGTAATTACTAATAAAGCACCCCCACATCCTGGGAGTGCTCCGAGTGCTGAGGCAGCTGGGACTTGAAAAATACCCCCATTCTTCAGTTTTTTACTTAAATTTATACCAAAAATATTCTCTGCCCCATAAAATAATAGAAGTACTGCAGCAACAAATACTGATACTTGTAAATAAGCATCTGCAATGCTGTTAATAATGATATTAATTAATTCGTTTTCTATTTTTGCTATTAGTATATTTGTAAAATTAAAAGCTATTAACAAAAAAATTGTAGAAATGATTAATAAATTAAAAAAAGCCATATTGAAAGGCTTATATCGTTGAAATAAATTATACACTTGGATTTAGCTCATAATAATAAATGTAGTTAGATATTAATTTTTTAGTATAGACTAAAATTTGAATTTATCAAATTATTATTAATTGCAAAAAGCCATTTATTTGTTATATAATTATCTGAAAAGGATTAGTTGCTTTATGTTCAATATTCAAAGAATTGATTTCAAAAAAAAGAATGCTAAGAGTGATTTTTTTACTTCCTTTCAAAATACTGGTTTTGCTGTTATTGAAAATCATGATATTTCATTCGATTTGATTGATAGTGTTTACAGTGAGTGGGAAAAATTTTTTAGCTCTGAAGATAAAATTGATTTTAAATTTGATACTAATACACAGGATGGTTTTTTTCCTTTCAGAAGTGAAAGCGCAAAAGATAACCCTGTTAAAGATTTAAAAGAATTTTTTCATGTGTATCCTAATACTACATTACCTGAATTTGCGTCTTTAAATACTAAATCTTTGTATAAAGATTTAGTATCTTTGGGGAATGTACTTCTTAATTGGTTAGATGAATTAACGCCTGAAGATGTTAAAAGCCAATTTTCTGAGCCTCTTTTTAACATGTCAAAAGGAAGTGATAGAAATTTGTTGAGAATATTGCATTACCCACCATTAGAAAGTAAAATTGAGGACGGTGCAATAAGAGCTGCTGCACATGAAGATATAAATCTTATCACACTTCTTGTTTCAGGAAGTCAGCCGGGTTTAGAGGCCAAAGATAAAAATAATAACTGGCATAAGGTTCCAGTTGATAAAGGTATGATAACTGTCAATGTGGGAGATATGCTTCAAATGGCTTCTAATGGTTACTTTCCATCTACTAGCCATAGAGTTATAAATCCAAAAAATTCTAATCAAAATGTTTCTAGATTTTCATTGCCAATGTTTATGCATCCAAGAAATGAAGTCATTCTTAAGCCTGGAACGACAGCACATGATTATTTACAAGAAAGGTTAAAAGAAATTAATTTAAAATAAATTTGATTTAAATGCTTTTTTTACTTGACGTTCTAAACATTAAGTGAGCATAAAATCATTAATTATGGGGCTGTAGCTCAGTTGGGAGAGCGGTAGCTTTGCAAGCTTCAGGTCGTCGGTTCGATCCCGTCCAGCTCCACCATAATTTATTATTGTTACTTACTATTGAAAGATTGAAAAATGAAAAAAACTTTTGTAAAATTATTTTTATTATGTACACCATTTATTTTAAATGGATGCTCATATATTCCTGACTGGATGCAATTACCATTGTAATAAATTAAAAATTTAAAATTAAAGGTTAAAAATTATGGCTGTTCCAAAAAGCAAAATTTCTTCATCAAAAAGAGGGATGAGGCGTGCACATGACAGGTTAAAAAATAATTCTTATGTTGAAGATAAAGATACGGGAGAGTTGCACAGACCTCATCACATTGATTTAAAAACTGGAATGTATCGAGGTAAAGAGTATCTTAAAGTATCAGAAAAAATTTAGTTTATTTTAAGTACTATTATGTCTGCTAACACTACTGATAATTTTGACAAAGTTGACATTGTTTCGAATGTAACTATTGTTTCGCCTGAATTTAATATTGGTGATGTGGTTAAACACAGGCTTTATCAGTTCAGGGGTGTAATTGTAGATATTGATCCAGAATTTGCAAATTCTGAAGAATGGTATCAATCAATACCTGAAGAAAGTAGGCCTAGAAAAGATCAACCATTTTATCATTTACTTGCAGAAAACTCTGAAACTTTTTATTCAGCCTACGTTAGTCAACAAAATTTATTGCCAGATTCAGAGTCTGGTCCTATCCATCATCCTGATATAGATAATTTATTTTCTGATGTTTCAAATGGTAGATATATTCTAAAAAATACATCGCTTAATTAATTATTACATTACAGTTGAGAGTCGTTATCACTTGAAATATTTTAGAATATGTCTAAATTAGATTATATTTTAAATTTTATAGATTTATGATTAAACTCAATAAAATTACCGATTATGCTGTTGTTATCTTAGGTCTTCTATCAAGTAGATCGCCTAATAAATTTTCAACTTCAAAAATTTCTTCAGATACAGGGCTATCAATACCCACTGTAGCTAAAGTTTGTAAATTGCTTAATAATGCTAATCTAATTAAAGCTGGAAGAGGTGCTCATGGTGGTTATTTCTGTGAAACTAAGCCATCAGAAATAAGTGTTGCAGTTATAGTTGAAGCCATTGATGGACCTATTGCTATTACAGCATGCATAGAGGAATCTGAAGATCTTTGTGACACTCAGTCAATTTGTTTGCTCAGCGGCAATTGGAATAAGGCTAATAATGCGATATTAGATGCTTTAAAAAGTGTATCTTTAAGCGATTTGCTTAATCCTGATGATTTTTTTACTCAAAATAACTCTAATTCGCCAGTTTTGCATTCATAAACGGAGATTAGATTGCCTATACAAGAAGAAACAATAGAAAAAGTAAAATTAGCTACGTCCAAGTATAAATACGGTTTTTCAACCAATTTGGATGTGGATAAAGCTCCAAAAGGACTTAACGAAGATATTATAAAACTTATTTCATCTAAAAAAGATGAGCCTCAATGGATGTTAGAATGGCGACTTAAAGCATTTGAAATTTGGAAAAAAATGGAAGAGCCAGATTGGGCAAAAGTAAATTACCCTAAGATTGATTATCAAGATATTTACTATTATTCAGCTCCAAAAAATACGGAAAAATTAAAATCTTTGGACGAAGTTGATCCGCAGCTTTTAGAGACATACGAAAAATTAGGTATACCACTAAAAGAACAAAAAGTTCTTGCTGGTGTTGCTGTTGATGCTGTTTTTGACTCTGTTTCAGTCGTTACTACATTTAGAGAACAATTGGCTGAGAAAGGAGTAATTTTTTGTCCAATAAGTGAAGCCATTAAAAACTATCCTGATTTAATAAAAAAATACATAGGGTCTGTTATCCCTCGTCATGATAATTATTTTTCAGCACTCAATAGTGCGGTTTTTACTGATGGATCTTTTGTTTTTATTCCAAAAGGTGTTCGTTGTCCAATGGAGTTATCGACATATTTTAGAATTAATGAAAAGAACACAGGACAATTTGAAAGAACATTAATTGTGGCTGATGATGATTCTTATGTATCTTATTTAGAGGGGTGTACTGCGCCTCAGAGAGATGAAAATCAACTTCATGCAGCTGTTGTTGAACTTGTCGCTCATAAAAATGCTGAAATTAAGTATTCTACGGTTCAGAATTGGTATCCTGGTGATGAAAACGGCAAGGGAGGAATATTTAATTTTGTCACAAAAAGAGGATCGTGTCTTGGAGATGATTCTAAAATAAGTTGGACTCAAGTTGAAACTGGATCTGCTGTGACTTGGAAGTATCCTTCTTGCATATTACATGGGAAAAATTCTGTTGGTGAATTTTATTCAGTAGCTATTACTAATAATTACCAACAAGCTGATACAGGTACAAAGATGATACATCTTGGAGAAAATAGTAAATCAACGATTATTTCGAAAGGAATTTCTGCTGGAAAGTCTCAAAACACTTACAGAGGTAAGGTGTTAATGCAACCTGGCGCCAAAAATGCTCGAAATTATACTCAATGCGATAGTTTGTTAATTGGTGATCAATGCGGTGCGCATACTGTTCCATATATTACATCTAAAAACCCTACTTCAAATATTGAACACGAGGCAACTACAAGTAAAATAAGTGAGGATCAGCTATTTTATTGTCTTTCAAGAGGACTCTCAGAGGAAGAAGCTGTTTCTCTGATTGTTAATGGTTTTTGTAAAGAGGTTATGAAAGAACTTCCAATGGAGTTTTCAGTTGAGGCTCAAAAGCTAATTGGTATAAGCCTCGAAGGTAGTGTAGGCTAGTATAATTGAAAGTAATATTATGAACCTCCTAAATATTGATAATCTTCATGCTTCTATAGGTGATGAAAAAATTTTAAATGGATTTTCCTTAAAAATTAATTCTGGTGAAACTCACGCTATTATGGGCCCTAATGGTTCTGGAAAATCAACTCTTTCATATGTTTTGTCCGGCAAAGACGACTATAATGTTACTCAGGGAAATATTCTTTTAAAAAATGAAAATATTATTGAACTTAGTGCAGACGAAAGATCTAAGCTTGGTTTGTTTTTAGCTTTTCAGTACCCTATAGAACTTCCTGGCGTTACTGGAATGACTTTCCTCAGAACAATAATTAATTCGTCTAGAGTTGCTAAAGGTTTACCTGAATTAGAAGGTATTGAGTTAGTAAAAATTATAAGAGAAAAAGCTACAGAATTAAATATTTCCCAAGATATGCTCAAAAGGTTTGTAAATGTTGGTTTTTCAGGAGGAGAAAAAAAACGTTTTGAAATATTACAAATGTCTTTACTTGATCCATCTATAGCAGTTCTTGATGAAACAGATTCAGGACTTGACGTTGACGCTTTAAGAACTGTTGGAAGTGGAGTAACCAATTTAAAAAATAAAGATAAGGGTATGTTGGTAATAACTCATTATCAAAGGCTCTTGGATCATATTGTCCCTGATTTTGTGCATATAATGGTTAAGGGAAAAATCCTTGAATCAGGAGGTCCCGACTTGGCAAAAATTGTTGAAAAAGAAGGTTATAAGAGATTTATTGATGCTAATTAACATTAAGTCATCAAATTCTATTTTAGATTTTTGCTTGCCATATAAAAAAAGTTTTTCAGATTTAGTTTGGCCAAATTCAAAAATTGAAACGTGGAAAATGACTCCATTGAATAAATTCATAAACAATAAGAATAATTATAAAGTTGAGTCATATTACAAGACTAATGTTGATAATAAAGTAAATATTTTAAAAGAAATTGATGCAAATAATATTCAGTTTCTTAAATCGAACTTCTTTAAAAATAGTAAAATGACTGATATAATTTTATCGAATATCTCAAGTTCTTTTGAAGTTTTTTTACCAGATAACTTTTCTTCTAATTATGATATAAACTTTTCATCGATTGTTGAAAGTGATATTTGGGCAAGTTCAGTAATTGTTATAAAGACTGGAAAAAACGTAAAAGCAAATATAAAATTTGATTATAGTTTAACATCAAATTCACTTTGTACCCCACTGATTTTATTTGATATTGATGATGGTTCAAACCTATCATTTGGGCTTAATGTTATAAATAAAGATAATTCCTTAAAAGATGCAAATTTTATTTCTTTGATTGAAGGTAATATAAATAAACACTCAAATATTGATATGGTTGTGACTCAACAAGGTGTAAATATGTCAAGAAGTGATATTAATATGAATTTAAAAAATGATTTTAGTTCTTATAATTTAACGGGAATCTATTTTGGAAGAGATAAGCATCATCAAGATATAACTGCATGCGTAAATCATCTTGCTCAAAATACATCCTCTAATCAAATTGTAAGAGGTATACTTGATGATAGTTCTGTGGGAGTCTATCAGGGCGGCATAAAAGTAGCACCTAAAGCCCAAAAAACAGACGGAAAGCAAATGAGCAGGGCGCTTCTTTTATCCAAATTAGCTGAATCAAATTCAAAACCTGAACTTGAAATATTTGCTGATGACGTCACTTGTGCTCATGGAGCTACAATAGGTGAGTTAGATAAAGATCAATTCTTTTATTTGTTGAGCCGTGGAATTTCATATAATGAAGCTAGAGATATATTAATTAAAGCATATTTAAGTGAAATTTTGAGTGAAGTTCAAAATGAATTTTTATATGATCAATTAGATTACGCTATTAATTTTTGGCTTGATGAGTTTTATTCAAAAGTTGCTGCTTAATGACTGAAAAACAGACAAATAAGTTCATCGATTTTAATAAAATAAGATCTGAATTTCCTATTTTGGAAAGAAAAATTAATAATCATAAAATGGTTTATTTAGATAGTGCTGCAAGTGCTCAAAAACCTAAGGTAGTAATAGACACATTAGAAAATGCTTATTTGGAAACTTATTCAAATGTTCATAGAGGTCTTCACTGGTTAAGTGAGCAGTCTACTTTTAAATATGAGGAAGTAAGGAAAAAAGCAGCAAAGTTTTTAGGTGCAAAAAATGAAAATGAAATTATTTTTGGTTCTGGGGCAACTCAACTGATTAATTTAATTGCGAACTCTTGGGGTGGAAAGTTTTTAAAGCAAAACGATGAAATAATAATTACTGTAGCTGATCATCATGCTAATATTGTTCCTTGGCAGTTAGTTTCTCAAAAAACTGGAGCAAAAATAAAAGCTATTCCAGTTGATGAAAATGGTGAATTTAATATTAGTTCCTTAAAGAACATAATTACCAAAAAAACAAAAATTGTTTCTGTTCCACATGTGTCTAATGTTTTAGGTACTATATTTCCTATTAAAGAAATTTCTCGATTAGCTCATGAAGTCAACGCTATATGTGTTGTTGACGGTTGTCAGGGGGCTATCCATCTACCTGTTAATGTAATCGATGTAGATTGTGATTTTTATACTTTTAGTTCTCATAAGCTTTACGGCCCTTCTGGTGTTGGTGTTCTTTGGGGAAAATCTTCAATTCTGAATGATATGCCGCCATTTATTGGTGGAGGTGATATGATTGATAACGTTGATATTGAAAGTTCAACTTACGCTGACCCTCCGCATAGGTTTGAAGCTGGCACCCCCCCAATTGCAGAAGTGATTGCTTTTGGCTCTGCTATTGATTTTGTTCAAGCCATAGGAATGACGAACATTAATATTCACGAACAAAAAATTTTAAAAGTATTTACTGAAAAACTTCAAGAAGTTAAAGGTTTAAAAATTATTGGAAATTCAAAATCAAAATCTGGTGTAATTTCTTTTATTTTTGAAAATGCTCATCCTCACGATATAGCCACAATATTAGATCAAAAAGGAATTGCAATTAGAGCCGGCCATCATTGTGCGCAACCTTTAATGAAACATTTTAATATTAATTCTACCGCGAGGGCTTCTATTGGTATTTACACTCAAGAACATGAAGTAGACGATTTAATTAATGGTCTTTCTACAGTCAAAAAGCTTTTAGGTTAACGAAATGGTTGAAGATTTAAACTTAAACGATTTTATGGAAAACGGCATTGCTCATGGTGAGGACAAATCATTTAAAGCTGGCATAAAAAATAATAATTGTACTGGAAAAATCGACAAAAATTTAATCATAAGCGAATTAAAAAAAATCTTTGACCCTGAAATTCCTGTAAGTATTTATGATTTAGGCTTAATTTATGAAATTGACTGTTTGGATAATTGTAATGTAAATATAAAAATGTCACTTACTGCACCTGCTTGCCCTGTTGCTGGAGAACTTCCAAAAGAGGTTTCTGAAAAAGTTTCTTCGATTGACAATGTTGGTGAAGTTGATGTTAAGTTAATTTGGGAACCTGCTTGGACGAAAGACATGATGTCAGAAGACGCAAAGTTACTATTAGATATAAATTAATCTTAGTCATTATGAAAATAGATAATAATATAATCACAATTACAGATAAAGCTGCAGAAAGAGTGAAATACCTTATTAAAAAAGGTGATAAAAATGTATTAGGCCTTAGAATTGGAGTAAAATCTTCTGGATGCTCTGGATTTAAGTACTCTGTTGAGTATGCGGTTGAGGCAAAGGAATTTGAGGAAACCATTTCATCTAAAGGTGTTACTATTTTCATAGATCCTGCTGCTGTTATGTTTTTAGTAGGATCAGAAATGGATTGGAATGAGAGTAAATTTTCTTCTGGTTTTGACTTTAAAAACCCAAACGAAACTGCAAGATGTGGATGTGGAGAAAGCTTTTCAGTTTCAGCGCCATAAATGTCATCAATTAAAATATATAAAAGAATTTTTTGGATAAAGTCTAAAAAATTTAAATTACGTTGCGCAGAGTTTTCATTATTAAAAGATAAATCTTTTAAAGGTGATATTTTAATTATACCGGGTTTAAGTGAATTTATTGAAAGGTACGAAAAAATTGCCGAAAGATTTGTCAAAAATAATTACCGAGTTGCAGTTTTGGATTTACCAGGCCAGGGATTATCTTCACGTTTTGGTAATCCAGAGACTGTAATACATGTATCAAAGTTTAATTTATATATTTCTTCAATAAATCTAATAATTAATTCATTGTCCCTTGGTAAGAATGCTCCTTTGATTTTTTTGGGTAATTCATTAGGAGGATTTTTATCACTATACTATCAAATTAAATCAAAAAATAACTATGATAATCATTGTTCTCAACCTTCAATTACAATTGCTATGGCTCCAATGATGGGTTTGCCTTTGTCAAAAAATCTTTCTTTTATTATAATTTTTATTAACAAAATTCTTTTATTATTTAATTCGTCAAACATAGGAATAAGTAATAACCTTGCATCTTTAGCATCTTTTCTCGGAATAGCGGGCAGTAATGTTAAATCTAGTGTCTCTAAGTCCTCAGACTATTGGAAAAATAAAGATAATATTAATTATTATGGGCAGAAGGTATCTGATGACGCTTTAAAGGCTTACAATAAAAATAATAAACTTGAAACAACTGGCCCAAGTTGGAATTGGGTTTCATGCGCTATACAAGCTTGTAATTATTTTTTTCAGAATATTAGAAAAACAAATATCAGTACCCCAACTTTGATTTTGAACGCTGAGGACGAAACTGTTACTGATCCATTGGCTCAGAAAAAACTAATAAGTGAATTAAAAAATGTTGAAGAGGTCGTCTTACCATCTTGTAGACACGATATAATTCACGAAAAAAAAGAAGTAAAAGTTTTATTTTGGTCATCTATTGAGAAATTTTTAAATAAGCATTTATGTTAAAAATTGTTCTTTCATAATTCTTTCATCTAAACTATGTCCTGGATCATGAAGCATAGTCAAAGTTTTAGTCCTGTCTGCTGAAATTTCAATATTTTTAATATCTCTAACTTCTATATTATCTGCAGTTGCACTAACAGGCCTTCTTTTGAAATCTAAAATATCAATATTTATTCTAACATTTTCGGGAAGAAGAGCGCCTTTCCATCTTCTGGGTCTAAAAGCACTAATCGGTGTAAGAGCAAGAATATTAGCATTTAGAGGGATAATAGGACCATGTGCAGACAAATTGTAAGCTGTACTCCCAATTGGCGTCGAAACTAATATACCATCGCAAACTAATTCATTAAGTCTTTCTTTTGCGTCAATATAAACTTTAAGATGTGCAGCTTGATGAGTTTGTCTTGACAATGAAACTTCATTTACAGCAGTTTCCTCAATATTCTTTCCATTTAACTTGCGCGCTTTCATTTTCAATGGGTACATATTAACTTTATTGGCATTCTTAACTCTCTCATCAAGATCATTTATTGACAGTTCATTCATAAGAAAGCCAACATTTCCTTTATTAAGTCCAAAAACAGGCACATTTAAATCAATACTATATCTAAGAGCTTTCAATAGCATTCCATCACCACCAATTGCAATTATCACATCACAATTGTTAATATCTGATTGATTGTAACGTTTGATTAAATTTTTTTGCGCTTGTTTTGCTTCTGGATTTTCTGAGGAAATA
>CABYVI010000006.1 GCA_902522415.1 uncultured SAR116 cluster alpha proteobacterium
ATTAAATAATAAATTTTTTCGCCAAATTTCAGATATAAAGTTTCTTTAAATTTCTCAGGTATTTTCAATTCTATAAAACCAGAACTGCCGAAATTAAGGCTTTCAATTTCCTTCCCATTTGGGGCAATTAAACTCGAAATGCCACTATTTGAAACTCGCACCATAGGTATGCCGGTTTCAATAGCTCTTTGCTTAGCAAGCCAAAAATGTTGTTCTGGTCCTAAAGTTTTCCCAAACCATACATCATTTGTGATGTTTATAATCAAATCATATGATTTATCTTTATTTGCCTTAAAAGGAAATATCGCTTCGTAGCAAATCATTGGAAACAAATTTAAATTGTTAAAGGTAAAAAATTGATTGCTTTGTCTCCCTTTAGAAAACTCTTTATCAGTTGCAATAACATTAAAAAAACTAAAAAATGCTCTAAACGGATTGTATTCACCAAAAGGCACTAACCTTTTTTTATCATAGTTTCCTGAAATTTTACCATTTTGATCTATCGCTATCATCGAATTATAATAATAACCTCTATTATTTATTACTTCTTTTCTGGGTATTCCAGTAATCAAAATTCCTGAATTTTTATTAAGAATTGCATCCACAATATGAGAAATGTCTTGCTGTATATTCTCAATAAAGTTAACAATTGCGGTTTCAGGCCAAATGATTAAATGGTTTTCATTTGACTCATTTTTTGACAAATCTATCAGTTTATCTTGATTAATAAGATACTTAGACTTATCCCATTTTTCAGAATGAGAAAAATTGGGCTGAACTATTCTAATATTCTGTTCGGTAAAACGTATTTTATTATTATTAAATATATATGTACTAGTTAATAAAACCATTGCACAAACAATTGTTACTATTAAAAAAAATATTTTTTTATTATGATAAAGCGAAATTGGTATTGTTAATAAGAATACTGTTAAAATATTTTGGCCATATGGACCTAAAAATGAAATGGTTTGCGCAAATTCAAGAGGTGAACTTAGAGAAAATCCAATCATATTCCAGGGAAAACCAGATAAAATATTCCCTCGGAACCACTCAAATAATGGAAAAAATATTGAGAGCAGAAATAGCCTTTCAGTAATGTTTTTACCTATTAAGTTAGTAAAAAAAAAAGCTAACCCCCAAAAAATTGATAAAAGAACTGGTAGACCAAAAAAAATAAATGGAATCATCCAGAAAAACTCTTTTCCACCAATTAAAATAGCATTACTTATCCAATACAGAGAAACTAAAAACCAACCAAAAGCTGAAAAGAAACCAATTAGAAATGAATCTTTGAGATCATCAGAATTCAAAAGATAGTGTATTGATATTGAAATTAAAAAAACACATGGAAAGATACTGAAGGGCGGTAGAGAAAAAGTTGCAAGAAATCCAATTAAAAATAGAAAAGAATATTTAATAAAATTTGAATTGTTTTTAAATTTATTTATTTTAAATTTCATTGTTTTATAGAATTATAGTAACAATTAACTTTTTGAACTAACACCTCTAATTTTTACTTTTCTTACTCTTCGAGCATCACCTTCTAAAATTTGAAATTCTATTCCTATAGGGTGTCGAATACACTCTCCTCTTCCGGGAACTCTTCCAGCTATTGAACAAATCAATCCCCCTAAAGTATCAATTTCAAAATCAGATTCATCAGTAGTTAGTTTGCCGGTTATTTTTTCTAGTTCTTCCATTTCAAGTCTTGCATCAGCTAATAATATTCCTTTTCCTGAATTAATAACTAAAGGAGCATCAGGGTCATCATGTTCATCCTCAATTTCACCGACAATTTCTTCTACAAGGTCTTCAATTGTGAGAAGACCGTCAACACCACCAAACTCGTCTAAAACAAGAGCAAGATGTAATCTTTTTAACCTCATTTCTTGTAGCAAATCTAACAACCTTAAAGAAGGTGATGAAAAAATAGCTGGTCTCAAAAGACTTTTTACATCAATTTGCTCATTTTCTGAAATTTTTGATGTAATGTCTTTTATATGAATTACACCAAGAACTCTATCTAATGCACCTTTAAAAACTGGAAGTCTGCTATGCCCAGCCGTTGTCATCTTTTTTATAATGTTTTCAGATTTTTCTTCAATGTCTACCGCAATAATGTCCGCTCTAGGAACCATTATATCAGATGCTGTTATTGCCCTTAAACCAAGAATGTTTTTCAAAAGAATTTTCTCATGTGCGTCAAATGCCTGCTCTTTTGGACCTTCTTCACTGATAATATCTTGTATTTCTTCTCTTGGATTGGTTTGCGATTTACTAAACCCAAAACTTTTTAAAATCGATTTTACCATTAACGGTCCTCTGCATTTGTTAAATATGGATTTTGAATGTTTATTAAAGACAGAAGTTTTATTTCTGTATTTTCCATCTCTATTTCTTCTTTTTGTTTTTTATGATCATAACCTAATAAGTGGAGTATTCCATGAAGACATAAATGTAGAAAATGGTCCCTAAATTTTATTTTTCTTTGTATAGATTCCTTTTTTATAGTTTCATATGACAAAACTATATCTCCAATGAATACATGTTTACCTTCTTTTATAAATGATTTTACTGGAAATGATAGAACGTTGGTATTTTGATTTTTCTTTCTCCACCTGTAATTCAATATTTTTATATTTTTATCATCAGTTAATAATATTGATACCAACGCATTTTTTTTAAATGTTTTCTCAATTACTTTTGAAAAAAATTTCATGGAAAAGCTATCAAAATATGAATTGCAGTTTTCCCATAATTTGGGATTACTTACCTCAATTTCAAACTTTATTAATTTTGTTTCAGATGAAAAATTAAAGTTTTTCATATGCCTTGATAATTTTAGAAACAACAGAATGTCTTACAATATCGACTGAGTCTAATTTCAAAATATCTATTCCTTTTATACCATTAAGGATTTTTACTGCTTCGGTCAGACCTGATTTTTGTCCCTTGGGTAAATCAACTTGAGTAAGATCTCCTGTTACAACCATTCTTGAACCTTCACCCAACCTAGTTAGAACCATCTTCATCTGTATTGGTGATGTATTTTGTGCTTCGTCAATAATTATATATGAATTTTTTAATGTTCTTCCTCTCATAAAAGCAAGAGGTGCGATCTCTATTTCACCAGATAAAAGTTTTTTTTCAACTTTTTCTGCGGGCATCATATCATGTAAAGCATCATATATTGGTCTTAAATACGGATCAACTTTATCTTTTATATCCCCAGGTAGAAATCCAATTTTTTCACCTGCCTCAACAGCTGGACGAGAAAGAACAACTTTTTCTACTTTTCTGTTTTTAAGGTAATTTATTGCATTTGCAACAGCTAGATAAGTTTTACCTGATCCTGCCGGGCCAATACTAAAAACAACGTCATTGTTATATAAAGACGATAAATACGATTTATGACCATCGGTCTTTGGAACTATTGTTTTTTTCCAAGTAATAATTCTATTGTTCTCTAAAGCACTAATCTCTTTACTGGCACCAATTGATTTGTTCATTACACTATTAATATCAAAATTTATAGAAAATTCATCGAACTCTATCTTATTTTTTTTATAATCTTTCAACTTTAAATATGAATTTTCAATAATTTTTTTTGCTAGAATACAATCTTTTTGATGCCCATATAAATTAATTAGGCTTCCATTACTATCAAGTTCAACATCAATAATTTCTTCAATTATACGAAGGTTTTTATTATTAACTCCAATTAGTTGAGGGACTAGAGAGGTGTCATCAAAATTAATATTTATACTTTTTTTATTATTTTCTTGATTAAATTTTTTTTGCAAAAATATTATCCTCTTATAAGGCCTTTAAGCTGTTTGGGCCTGCATGAGTAACTTTTATTTTCTTAATATCGCCTATGGATCCAACATTATCATTCATATATACAGACTGCATATACTCACTTCGTCCCATAATCTGATTTTCCCTGCCACCTGTTTTTTCAATTAGTACGTCAAGTTCATTTCCTAGAAATTTTAAATTAAATTTATATTGTTGTGAAAATAAAACCTTTTGTAGTTTAGATAGTCTATCTTTTTTTGTGCTTTCTGGTACCTGTGTATCTATTACAGAAGCAGGTGTTCCTGGTCTAATACTATATTTAAAAGAGTAAGATTGGGCATATTGAACATTTTCTATTAAATCAATTGTATCTTCAAAATCTTTATCAGTTTCACCAGGGAAACCAACAATAAAGTCACCTGAAAGAGCTATATTTGGATTGATTTTTCTAATCCTATCTACGATTTGGATATATTCTTTTGCAGTATGTCTTCTATTCATTGCATTAAGTATTTTATCTGATCCAGACTGAACGGGTAGATGTAAATATGGCATAAGTTTTGAAATGTTTTTATGTGCATATATTAATTCTTCGTCCATGTCTAATGGATGTGAAGTTGTATATCTAATCCTTTTAATTTTTTTTATATTGGATATCTCACTAATTAAATGAGCGAGACCTCTTTCATTTCCTAGTGTGTCTATACCATGCCATGAATTAACATTTTGGCCTAAAAGTGTTACCTCACAAACACCTTGATCTGTTAAACTGTATATTTCATCTTTTATTTCTGATATTGATCTAGAAAATTCAGCTCCTCGTGTATACGGCACAACACAAAAAGTACAGAACTTATCACAACCTTCTTGAATTGAAACAAATGAAGTTGGACCTTTATATTCTTTACCATATTCAAGATTATCAAATTTTTCGTTGGGTTGAAATTCTAAAATAGGCGATACTTTTTTACCTAAAGACAACTCTCTAAGTGTCTCTGGTATTCTATGATATGATTGAGGACCAGTGATAAAGTCAACATACGGCGCTCTACTTTTAATTTGATCTCCTTCGGCTTGGGCAACACAACCGGTTACAGCAAGTTTTATATCTTTTTTATCTTTTAATTTTTTAATGCGTCCTAAGTCAGAAAAAAGCTTTTCAGAAGCTTTTTCCCTAATATGACAAGTATTAATAATGATTAGATCAGCGTCATCTTGAACATCTGTTCTTTCGTAGCCATGATTTACGAGCAAATCAAACATTTTCTCTGAGTCATAAAAATTCATTTGGCAACCGAAGGTTTTTATATATAGCTTTTTAGTCAAAATATTAGCTCAATTTGAAAAGGTGTTTTAAATTTTTGTTTTAAATAAGTAAGCATCTATTCTACCACTTTTTTCTTTGTAATAATCTTTTCTATATCCAACATTTTCAAAGCCAAATCTATAATAAAATTTTTGAGCTATAATATTTTTTTTAGAAACTTCTAAAAATACATTTTTTACACCATTATTTCTTAAATTTGAAATAAAAGCTTTGAACAATAAAGTTCCAAAATTCTGTTTTCTAAACTTTTCTTTGATAACAAATGATATTATATCTGCTTGATCTGCAGCTCTATGCGCATAAATATGTCCTATATATTCTTCTAACTTAATTGATAATCCCTCTACTTTTGATATAAAATCTTTGTTTACTTTACGGAAATTTGTCAGATTATTAAATGTCTCTTTTTCTAAAATATTTATATTATTAATTGGCGTTTTTCTAATGTCACAAAAGCTTAAAATCAAATCTTATTTTTCCTTTCATTTGTAAATGGTGCAGAGATATAAATAGGGTTCTCATTAAATTTATTATTATTTTTTTTTATTTCTAAAGCAATATTAACTAGTGCTGTTAACCCAATTTCTTTATAACCATATGTTTGGGCTTCTTCATAAACCTTAAATCCATTATTTATAAGAAGATTACTAACTTGACTTGATAAATCCCCTAAAACAGTAATAATAGAATGAGTTTTTATGTCTTTCATATTCTTAATTTCATCAACTGAAAAAATCTCTATCTTATTATCAAAACTTTTATTTTTAAAATTTTGAAAGCTTACAAATGCAGATTTTCTAAATGTATCACAAGCTATCAATAAGCTAGTGTTTTTTTTATTCAGACTTTTACCAACTTCAAATAGTTTTTGAAATCCGTTAACACCTATAATTGGTGCTTTTAATCCTAAGGATAGTCCTTTAGCAAAAGCTAGAGATGTTCTTATTTTGGTAAATGATCCAGGACCAAGTGAAACTGCAATAAAATCTAAATATTCTATTTGATTTGTATGGATTATTTGGCTAACTAATTTATCTATAGATTTATTATTGTTTTCGCTTAAAAAATTAAAGTTACTGTTTTTTAATACAGGTTTTTTATTAATTATTTCAAAGATGCCAACAGATGAAAAATGGCCAGTAGAATCAATAGCTAAAAAGTTCAATGGTTTTCTCGCTTCTTCTTGAAAAGTTTTTAAATTAAATTTAAAAGTATAAAGTAATATAATAATTATAAATTCTCAACATGAAGCGTAATATCATTTTTTTAAACTTTTTTTTTACTTTTGTTATAAATATTTTTTTCTACGGTTACACATTTGCTCAAGATTCTGTTTCAATAATAATGTATCATCGTTTTGGAGAGCCAAACTATCCATCAACTAATATTCAGATGGATAGATTTGAAAGCCATATTATTGAATTAAAAAATCCAAAATATAATATTATGAAATTATCAAAAATAATTGAAGAATTGAAAGCTGGTAATGAACTTCCTGAATTTACTGTAGCATTAACTATAGATGACGCTTTTATGTCAGTTTATAATAATGCCTGGCCAATACTTGCAGATAATAAAATCCCTTTCACTATTTTTGTTGCAACTGATCCAATTGATCAAGGCTTAAATGGATATATGAGCTGGGATCAAATTAGAGAACTTAAGAATAATGGTGTTGAAATTGGAAGCCAGACAAAATCACATCCTCATTTGCATCGTTTGGCCGAAGAAAATATAAGAGATGAAATTAATTATTCTAATACAAGATTTATTGATGAGTTAGGCGAAAAACCAAATCTTTTTGCTTATCCATATGGTGAATATAATCTAATAGCAAAAAAAGTTGCCGAAGAAAATTTTATAGCAGCTTTTGGTCAGCAATCTGGATCAGCTCATCCTAGTTTAGGTTTTCATGAGCTCCCAAGGTTTGCAATGAATGAAGCATATGGCAGCTTAGATAGATTGATAGAGGCATCTAATACTCTTCCAATAGTGGTTAATGATATTCATCCTAAAAGCCCTGTTATCACTGAAAACCCTCCGCCTTATGGATTCACTTTAGGAAAAAATTATTCCCAAATAAAACAATTACAATGTTTTATAAGTGGGATTGGTGAAGCAGAAGTTACAATTATTGGCCAAAGAGTGGAAGTAAGAACAGATAAAAAATTTTACAGACCCAGGCATCGTATAAACTGTACAATGCCTGGCTCGAATGGAAGATGGCATTGGCTTGGACGCCAATTTCTATTAAACTAAATCGTCAAGATTATCTAGTTTATTTTTCTTAATAATGTTCCTAAGTAGCTTTATATACTCATCACGAGTCACTGCATAATTTCCCATCCAATTAGCCAGTTCATAACCACTAATTAATTTTTTTTGATTACAGCTTCTATTTCTTTTAGCTCTCATAGATGAATAAGCTTTATGAGTATTTAGATTAATAAGATAAGAAAAAATTGAATCATTCAGGTTATTAAACTTTCTAACAGCTGCCTTCTGATCAGATGCGAATTTAGGCTCAATACCCTTTGATTTATCCCAAGTCCATTGTCCAAAAAGTGCATTACCTTCTAAAGCAAATCGTGAAGTCCCCCACCCACTTTCTGCTGCCGCCTGGGCTAAAACTAATGAAATAGGAACAGCATCAATTTTACGTAGCAGGTCTTTATCAATCATAATTTTTTCTATTTTGGAAAGATCTATAAAATATTTTTGGGCGATTTCTTGTTTTGTTTTAACATTATTACTTTTAATTGCTTGGCAAAGTTTTTTTCTATCATTTAGGATATTTATATTTGATTTCACGATTAGAGGTAAAATAGATGAAAGGAAAATTGCCTTTCTTCGAGATGTTGGTTCAATACTTGAAAGATCTTTTGGCAAAGATAATAAACCGAAATTTGGTATATTTCCTATATCTGAGATTGTTTTGTAGTCTAGTTTTATTTGATCTAAGAAACTTTCAAGGTGTAACGATTTAGGAGAACTAAAAACAATTTCATCCTCATTAAAGAGTGTTGTTTGGTTATAAACATTGGTCTCTGGAAAAAGCATTTCTAGAAACTCAAATTGTTCAAGTAGATTTGTTTTTGACAGAATAAGACCAGTTACTGGTCCTAGGAGCAAAACAATAAAGATTGTAATAATATCAATTCTAAAGTTACTTTTATTTTTTTTCAAAAATTAAGTTTACCTTTGAGCTAATTTATAAGAATAAATTCATGTATTAAAAAAGTTAACATCACATACCACTAGCGCGAACCTCTTGAACCTCTGGTATATAATGCCTAAGCATATTCTCAATCCCCATTTTAAGAGTTGCAGTAGAACTAGGGCAACCGGAACAAGCGCCTTTCATCAACAAAGTAACAATTCCGTCTTCAAAACTTTCGAACTGAATATCACCTCCATCCATTGCTACTGCAGGTCGAACTCTAGTTTCTAAAAGCTTCTTTATTTGTTGAACGGTGTCGCTATCATTGGTTTCATCGCTTAAATCATTATTATTCACTAATAAGACTGATTCTCCACTAGCGTAGTGCTCCATAATTTTTCCTAAAATTGATGGCTTCAATGAAAACCACTCTTCATTTTCTTTCTTTGTAACTGAAATAAAGTCACTTCCAAGAAAAACTCCATCGATCCCTTCAATATCAAATAACCTGGAAGCTAAGGGAGAGTTTTGAGAAAGATCTTTACTTTTAAAATCTGCTGTACCCGATTTCATAACTTCTTTCCCTGGAAGAAATTTTATAGTAAGTGGATTTGGTGTGTCTTCAGTTTGAATAAACATAAATACTCCAATATAATTCTTATTATAATATGGGATAATTTGTTCTAAATTTCAAGTTTTGATAATTATCTCACACAACCTATAATGTTATATACGTCTGAAAGAACTTTTTGTGAAATATTAGAGGCTTTATTAGAGCCATCCTTTAGAACATTTCTTAAATAACTTTTATCATTCATAAGTTTTCTTAATTCATTATTAATTGGCTCTAATACAGAAACAGCCAAATCTGCTAATGCAGGTTTAAAAATTCCAAAGCCTTTTCCACCAAACTCCCTTAAAACATCTTCTTTATTTTTGGATGATAACGCCGCATAAATACCAACTAGATTGCTAGCCTCTGGCCTTTCTTCAAGTTCCTTGATTGAAAATGGCAAGGGATTGGGATCAGACTTAGCCTTTTTAAATTTCAAAGAAATTTCTGTAGATGTATCTTTAAGATTAATTCTTGAATAATCTGATATATCTGATTTACTCATCTTTGATTTCCCATCTCTAAGACTCATTACCCTTGAAGCAGTTCCAAAAATTTGAGGTTCAGGAATTGGAAAAAAGCTTTTATTGTATGAAGAATTGAACGCTAAAGCAATATCTCTTGTTAGCTCAAGATGTTGTTTCTGGTCTTCACCAACTGGAACATGTGTTGCTTTGTAAGCTAATATGTCGGAGGCCATTAATGTTGGATAAACATAAAGACCAACACTTGCATTTTCTCTATTTTTTCCAGCTTTTTCTTTGAATTGTGTCATTCTGTTTAGCCACCCTAATTTGGCAGTACAATTAAAAATCCAAGCTAACTCTGAATGACTAGATACTTGTGATTGGTTAAACAAAATTGAACTATCAGGATTTATGCCTGAAGCAATTAACCCTGCAGCAACTTCAAGAGTATCATTGGTTAGTTGTTGACTTGTTCTAGGGACTGTAATGGCATGCAAATCTACTACACAATAAATACACTCAAAATCTTTTTGCAAATTAACCCAGTTACGAATTGCACCTAAATAATTACCCAAATGCAAATTACCTGTCGGTTGAACTCCTGAAAAAATTCTACCCTTCATGAAACTATCCCTTCTAAAAGGTTAACGTATTTTAAAGATATTTTTAATAGAGTATATTTTTATAAATCTAAAAATTATCATTGCAGAAAACCAAATGACTGTTGATATAAAGACTATAAGAATTAAAGATAAAATCAAATTTAAATTTCCAAATATAGATAATAATTCAAATAAAATAAAATAAAAGCAAAAACCTAAAAATAATAAGAAAATTAATGGTTGCATAATATTGAAGGAAACTCTTTGTTTTGAATTTAATAATATAAAATAACAAATTAATGTAATATATGATGCAATTGATGTTGCTAATGCAATTCCATAAAAACCAAATTTTTGCATTAACAAAATACTTAAAACTATATTAATAGTAACAGAAAAGATTGAAATTCTAAATGGTGTTAAAGTATCATGCATTGCAAAAAATGAGGATTGAAAAATTTTAATGCTGATAAAAGCAGGAATACCTAAGCCATATGCCGATAAAGCTATTGAAACATTGTAGACATCAGTTTTTTCAAATGCTCCACGTGCATAAATCCCTTCTATAATGATTTCAGGAATTGCTAAAAAGGCAATACAAGCAGGTATAGAAAAAATAAAACCAACAACTAAACTTTTTTCTATGCTTTCCCTAACAAAAATTATTTCATTGCGTGTCTCGGCTTTAGATAAGTTAGGCAAAAGTGCTGTGCCTAGTGCAACTCCTATTATTCCGAGCGGAAGTTGAGACAATCTATCTGCATAATAAAGATATGATATTGAACTTGCTCCAACGATAGATGCCAAAATTGTATCAACTAGCAAATTTATCTGTAAAACTCCTGCTCCAAATGCTGCGGGTGGAAATTTTTTCCAAACTCCATAATAATTGTATGCCTTTTTTGGGATTACTATTTTAAGAAATATATTTTGCTTTTTTAAGCAATAAAATAAAAATATTAGTTGTATTATTCCAGCAAATGGAACTGATAAAGCAATTATAAAATTAGATTGCTTTAAAGTTAAAATTAAGATTGATGCAGTAATTAATGAGATGTTTAAAATTATTGGTGCTGCCGCTGAAGGCATAAATTTACCTGAACTTTGTAAAACAGAGCCCCATATTGCTATCAAAGATAACATTGGCAAATAAATTATTGTTGCTCTTGCAAAGAAGACAGCTGTTTCAAAAGCTTCAGTATTCTTTATAAATCCTGGCGCAAGGCCGAAAATTATATAACTCATGAATACTTCAGCTAAAATAATAAATATTAAAATATAAAAAAGAATTATGCTTTGAACACTAGAAGCAAATTCTGCTGATTTATGTTTTGATTGCGTCTTTTCTATATGAGTAAATGTTGGAAGAAATGACTGAACTAAAGCTCCCTCACCTACTAATCTTCTAAACATATTAGGAAGTTTGAATGCTACAAAAAAGGCATCAGACAAGGGCCCTGCACCTAATGAAGCAGCTATTAGAACATCTCTCATAAAACCAAATATTCTACTTAATGTCGTCCAAAAACTAAAATTAATAAAGGCTTTAAAAATTAAATCTTTCATGTTTTTTTTCTAACATTCTAGGAGAATTTCTTTCAGACTTCTTATGATTACCTCTTCTCTTGTTTTACTATCTATTTTCATACCAAACATGTCTTTAATATAAAAAACATCAACTACTTTATCACCATAAGTTGATACAGAAGCAGATTGAATTTGTAATCCTAATGACTTTATTTCTTTTGTTAATTTATACAAAAGTCCTGGCCTATTTTTTCCATTAACTTCTATTATACTGTGTGAGTTACTTAAATCGTTATATAACATCACTCGTGAAATGTTTTTAAACAAATTCAAACCTTTAGGCGAAGATTTCCATAAATTAGCAATCTGCCGATCTGGATAAAAACCTTTAGTAAGGCTTTTTATTATTGATTTTTTTATTTTATCAAGTTTTTCATAATTTAAAATGATTCTTTTACCGGGTGATACCCAAAAAAGGTCAACTGCAATTCCATCTTTTCTGGTAAAAATTTTTGCGGTTTGAATTTCAATTTCTTGAATAGTAATTGCACCAGCAATATCACTAAACAAACCTGAATGATCAGGAGCCATTACTACTATTAAGACTGAATCTGTTCCTTTCAAAGACTTATAATCTAAATTAATTTGGTTATTATTAGACATATTTCTTTTGGTTGTTAGTGCCAACCAAGTATGAGTTTCAGTGTCTACAGATGACCAGTAATTCTTGGGGTATTGATCAGAATAATTATCAAAATCTTCTGCTGTCCAATTATGCAGGGTTTTCTTTATTGTAGCTTTTGATTTGTCAGGATTAAGCTCCAGAATTTGATGTGGATCTGCACCATATAAAACTTTTTCAGAAAATCTATACAAGTCTCTCATTAAAGAAGCCTTCCATGAGTTCCATTTACCTGGTCCAACAGCTAATATATCAGCAACTGTCATAATTAGTAATAATTTTAATTTTTCAGGTGATTGAACTTGATTAGTAAAATCAGTAATTGTCTTTGGATCTGAAATATCATAATTGAATGCAATTTTACTCATTAAAAGATGGTTTCTTACTAGCCAAGTTATATTTTCTATCTCTTCATTATTTAGAGAAAGCTCTAAACATATTTCTTTAGCAATCTCTGAACCGATTATTGAATGATCTCTTTTCCTCCCCTTGCCAATATCGTGTAGAAACAATGCAAGGAAAAGAACTTTTCTTGATTTAATTTTTTTCACTAATTCAGATGCAACTGGAGCTATGTCAGATAATTCTCCCTTTTCTAGTTTATGCAAAAATCCAATTGATCTTATAGTATGCTCATCAACAGTATAATAATGGTACATATTGAATTGCATTAATCCTATAATTTTTTTGAAGTCTGAAAAGATTTGTCCTAAGACTCCAGTTTCTGTCATTAGTCTTAGGAATTCTTCCGTATTCTTTCTAGATAAAAGAATGTTAATAAACTTTTCTTTCCAATCATTTTTTTCTTTTACAACTGAAACTTGTTTTATTGAAATTTCTATATGATGAATTGTGGAAGGATGAATTTCCAAACTTCTGTTTTGTGCAAATTCAAAAATGTCTAATATAAAATTTAAGTTAATAATAGATAGTTTATTTTTGATTTTAGCGAAATTTAAATAAAGCTTTCCATCAATTATTTCAAAGTTTTTTCTATCCCAAACGTTCTGATGGGTAGTAAGTGAATATATTGATCTTGTATCATTAATAGTATCCAACTCATTTAAAAACGTTCTTGTCAATCTTCCAACTTCTTTTGTCACAAAATAAAATTTTTTCATAAGCTTTTCAACACCAAGTGTATTGGGATCGTCCTTGAAGCCAAAAATTGTTGCAATTTCTTCCTGTGAAGATAGATCTAAGATATTATTATCTTTATTTGAAATATAATGAAGGCAGCATCTAATAGTAGTAATAAATCCAAGAGCTTTATAAAAGTTTTCCAGTTCTCCTGCCAAGCATTTATTTATTTTTTTTATATCTAGAAAATTAAATAATTTAAAGTGATACTTTGTAATCCAAACAAGTGTGTTTAAGTCCCTTAGGCACCCTTTTCCCTCTTTGATATTAGGCTCTAACATATACCTCGAACCACCAGATAATTTATGCCTTTTTTCCTGTTCTTTAAGTTTTATTATTTTGAAGTCAGATTTTGTGTTGTCTTGCAATAATTTAATTTTGTTTTTTAGTTCCTCGAAAAGATTTGTATTCCCAACAAGGTTCCTAATATCGAGAATGGACGTTCTAAAATTAATGTCCTTTTCTGCATCCTGTATTGCTTGACTGACAGTTCTAGTTGAATGACTAACTTTAATTCCTAAATCCCATAAAATATATAAAACAAAACTTATTAATTGATTTCGAGCTTCACTTTTTTTTGGTCCAGTTAAAAATAATAGATCTACATCACTGTAAGGAGCCAATTCTCTTCTACCAAAACCTCCCGATGAAATAACTGCCAAATTGTTAAGGCCATTTGTGGTTTCACTTGAAAATTTAAATAATATTTTGATTATTTGTTCTATTAAATGAGAGTTTGAGGATAAACAAAATAGTCCATCTTTTTTGTTTTTAAAATCCTCCTTAATAATTGATTGGCCTTCTTTAAGGACATCTGTAAATACAGAAGTTAAATTACTTTTTAAATTAGAACGGTGTTTGTTTTTTGATATATTATTTTGAATTGAAGGTATATTAATTTTAATTGGAAAACTTATCTTCTCCGTATTCTGATTAGCAAACTCAAATTTATCTCTTAAAAAGTTCATACTTAGATTCTTTTTATTAAAGTAAGTCTATTAAACATTATCAGATAGTTTCTTTAATTTATATAAAATTTCAAGCGCTTCTCGCGGCGATATTTCATCTGGGTGAAGATTCTTTAATTCTTCAAGAGCTAGATTATTTTGAGGTTTTTCAAATTTTTCTTCACAGAACAATGGTAATTTTTTGTCCAAATCACTTTCTTTCTCAAGATTATTTAAAATACATTTTGCTCTTGTTATCACTTCATCAGGAATACCTGCTAGTTTCGCAACCTCAAGCCCATAAGATTTATTAGCCGAACCCGGTATAAGTTTGTATAAAAAGATTATTTCTTCATTAAATTCTTTTGCCTCAAGATAATATAATCTGAGTCTATTCAATTTTTCATCTAGCTTTGTTAATTCATGATAATGAGTTGCAAAGAGTGTCTTGCATTTTATTTTATCATGGATATTTTCAATAATTGACCATGCCAATGATAATCCATCCCAAGTTGCTGTTCCTCTCCCAATTTCATCAAGAATTACGAATGATTTTTTTGTTGCAATGTTAAGTATTGAAGCTGTTTCTGTCATTTCAACCATAAAAGTTGATTGTCCTTTAGATAAATCATCACCCGTACCGACGCGGCTGAATATTCTATCTGAAATTCCGATATTAGCTTTTTCAGCTGGAACAAATGATCCCATTTGAGCCATAATATTAATAAGTGCATTTTGTCTAAGAAAAGTTGACTTTCCTCCCATATTTGGGCCGGTAATAAGCCAAATGTTTTTGTCATCTAATGTGCAATCATTACCATTGAATTTTTGATCTGATTGATTCTGTAAAGTTTGTTCTACTACTGGGTGCCTACCATCCGTAATTGAGAAAATAAATTCATCAGAAATTTCTGGCCTACAATATTCCCATGAGCTTGCTAAGTCTGCAAGACAAACGGAAACATCTAGTATAGAAATTGATGAAAAAATATCCATCAAACTCTTTGATCGACATAGACATTTGCTAGCTAAATCGCTATAAATCTCTAGTTCTAATTCTAGAGCTTTTTTAGAAGCTTCAAAAATTTTTGCTTCAAGATCTGATAGTTCAGTTGATGTAAATCTGGAAGCTTGCGCTGTGCTCTGCCTATGAATAAAAAATGGATTGCTTTGGACTTTTTCATCATGTGCTCTTCTTATTTCAACATGATACCCCAAAACATTATTGTACTTTATTTTCAGTGATTGAACTTCAGTTAAATCAATATATTTTTGTTGTAAAGACAAAATGTGGTTTTTTGACTTGTCTTTTAGTTCTTTAAATTCATCAAGCTTTTTAGAGAAACCTTTTCTAATAAAATCACCGTCTCTAGCAAACAAAGGGGGTTGATCTTCAATAGATTTGTCAAGTTTGTTAACAAACTCTAGGTCAATCTTGAGTTTTCTAATAATATTATTAATTTCATTTTTTTTATGCTTAAATTCATATTTCGTAATTAATTTTAAAATCTCTAACGCTTTTTCGCATCCAAGTTTAATAGATAATAAATCTCTTGGACCACCTCTATCAAATTGAAGTCTTGTAATTGATCTTTCAATATCAGGTATATTTTTTAAAATTTCTTTTAATTTATTTCTTAAAGATTTAGCCTCTAAAAAATTAGAAACTGTATCAAGTCTTTCATTGATTAATACTTTATCAAGTAAAGGACTATTTAGTCTTTCTAAAAGAAGTCTAGATCCACCACTTGTGAGAGTTTTATTAATAATATTAAAGAAGCTCCCTGCTTTATTGCCAGATTGTGTTTTTGTCAGTTCAAGAGACTTTCTTGAAAAAACGTCAATTTCCATTATTTCTGAAGTCTTCCACTCTGTTAAATTTTTTAAAAGAGGTAATTTGCCTTTTTGAGTTAAATCTATATATGCTAGTAGAGCACCTGCGGTTGAAATACATGATCTATTGAATTTTCCATAAGAAACTAAAGAGTTCACCTTATAAAAAATTTTTAATCTTTTCTCACATGATTCACTATTAAAAAGACTATCAGGCTGAAAAGTAATACACTCACTGAAAAATTTTGGTTTTTGATCTTTCATTTTATAAGGTATAATCAGTTCACGAGGAGATATTCTGTCTAAAGTAGTTTCTAGAGAGCTAGAAAGATTTTTATTCAACCTTTCTGTAAAAAAGACACCTGTAGATAAATCAACCCATGAAATTGATTGCTCACCTCCTACTTCATTCCATGAACACAAAAAATTATTTCTATTATCTTTTAAGTAATTTTCTTCTAAAATTGTTCCTGGTGTTAAAATTCTAACAACCTTTCTTTCCATTGGTCCTTTAGTTTTATTTTCTGAATCTATATTTGGCTTAACTTGCTCACAAATAGCCACTCTAAAACCCTTGCTTATAAGTTTATTAATATAGCTGTCTGCACTATGAAAGGGGATGCCACACATAGGAATGTCAATATTATTCCATTGTCCTCTCTTTGTAAGAGTTATATCTAAAACAGAAGAAGATGTAATTGCATCATCAAAAAACATTTCATAAAAATCCCCCATTCTATAAAACAAAATCTCATTTAAGTGCTCTTCTTTAATTTTTATGTATTGCACCATCATTGGAGTTAATCCAAAACTTTCAGAACTTGGCAATCTTAAGGTTTGTTTGTAATTATTCATCTTTGATAAAAATTATCTAATTTTGTTTTAATATATGATAGGCAACCAAATAAATTATTTTTTCTTAAATTAAAAAAAATTTTTTATGACTGTATAATTATTTATAATTTAATTGTTTTTAATCACTCATATATATGTTTTAAAGTATATAGTTAATTACTAAACTATAGATAATGATTGAAAAATGAAAGTAAGTTATTCAGATTAGGAACGCTTAAATGGAAAAGTTTGTTGAAATTAAAAAAAAAGAGGCTCTTGATTATCATAAACATGAAAAACCAGGAAAGCTTGAGATTCAAGCTACAAAAACTTTAAATAGTCAAAGAGACCTGTCACTAGCTTATTCTCCTGGTGTTGCTGTTCCTTGTGAAGAAATAGCCAGGGATTCATCAACAGCATATGAATACACCTCCAAGGGTAATTTAGTAGCTGTTATTACAAACGGTACTGCTGTTCTTGGCCTTGGAGATATTGGTGCACTTGCATCAAAGCCTGTTATGGAAGGAAAAGCTGTTCTGTTTAAAAAATTTGCTGATATTGACTCAATTGACCTTGAAGTTGATAGTTCAGATATTGATAAATTTGTCAATTGTGTTGAAGTCCTAGAACCTTCTTTTGGTGGCGTAAACTTGGAAGATATTAAAGCTCCAGATTGCTTTATTATAGAACAAAAGCTTCGTGAAAAAATGAAAATTCCTGTTTTCCATGATGATCAACATGGAACTGCAATTATCACTGCTGCTGGCCTAATTAATGCTTTTCATCTTACGAATAGAGATATCAGACAAGTTAAAATTGTATGTAACGGAGCTGGGGCTGCATCTATAGCGTGTGTTGAATTACTAAAAGCTCTTGGTGTCAAAAATGATAACATTACTCTAATTGATAGAAAAGGGGTGATTTATAAAGGAAGGACTAATGGACTTAATCAATGGAAGTCAGCTCATGCAGTTCAAACAAAAGCAAGAACTTTAGAAGAGGCGTTAGTCGATGCAGATGCTTTCATAGGTTTATCAAGTGGTGGGATTTTAGATGCACAAAAAATAAAGCATATGAAATCTGATCCAATTATATTTGCAATGGCAAACCCTATTCCTGAAATAATGCCTGATGAAGTGAGAAAAATTTTCCCAAAAGCAATTATAGCTACGGGAAGATCAGATATGCCTAACCAAGTTAATAATGTTTTAGGTTTTCCATATATTTTTAGAGGTGCATTAGATGTAAGAGCAACAACAATTAATGAAGAAATGAAAATTGCTGCTGTTAAAGCTATTGCAAATTTGGCTAGAAAAAATGTCCCTGACGAAGTTAGTAACGCTTATGGACAAGATAAAATGACATACGGTGAAAACTATATTATTCCAGCGCCTTTTGATCCAAGATTAATTGTTGAGGTATCTTCAGCTGTTGCAAAGGCAGCAATTGAAAGCGGCGTGTCTTTAAAACCAATAAAAAATCTAAGTTTGTATAAGAAACAACTCGCAAGAAGACTTAATCCAACCGCAAGTATGCTGCAAATGGTATCTGACAAAGTTTCAAGTGTTGGTAAAAAAATTGTTTTTGCAGAAGGTGAAGAAGAAAGAGCTATCAAATCTGCACTTATTATACAAAGTAGCAACTTAGGAAAACCAATTTTAATTGGTAGAGAAGAATATATTAAAAACACAGCTAAAAGAATTGGTCTTGATGGAATTAGTAGCTTAGAAATACATAATGCTGCTTTATCAGATAAAAATAAAGCTTACAGCGATTTCTTGTTTAAGAAGCTTCAACGGAAAGGGTATTTGTATAGGGATTGCCAAAGAATGGTTAATCAGGACAGAAATGTTTTTGGGTCTTGTATGGTTGCAATGGGTGACGCAGACAGTTTAGTAAGTGGTTTAACAAGATCATTTAATGACACATTAAACCATATAACTCGTGTTATATCAGCAAAGAATGAAAAATCAATTATAGGAATGTGTATGGTTGTTAGTAGAGAAAAGACTGTTTTTATTGGTGACACTAACGTTTTAGATAGACCAAAACCTGAGGAACTTGCTGACATTGCAGAACAAATGGCATTTACCGTCTCAAAACTTGGATATAAGCCTAGAGTTGCATTTTCTAGTTTTGCAAACTTTGGAAGCCCATCTTTGCCTTCTACATCTTCTGCAAGAGAAGCTGTAAAGATACTCCAAAACAGATCAGTAGACTTTGAATTTGATGGAGAAATGTCTGTTGAAATAGCTCTAAACTCTGACCTAATGAAAAAGAATTATCCGTTTTGTAATTTAACCGATGAAGCTAATATACTTGTTATGCCGGGTCTTCATTCAGCTAATATATCTTTTAAATTATTGCAAAACTTAGGTGGTGGATCTGTAATAGGGCCAATTTTGCTTGGAAGCGAATATCCAATACAGATTGTCCAGATGGGAGCAACAGTTAATGAAATTACAAATGCAGCAATATTTAGCGCATATGATTCCCTATAAGTTTAAATACTATCTAAAAGAGATTTTAGATTTTCAACTGGTCGAGGACCAATGTGGGAAATAATTTCTGAAGCGGCAACAGAACCAAAAAAACCACATTTTTCAGCATTTAACCCTAAACAACGTCCATGGAGATAGCCTGCAGCAAAAAGATCGCCTGCACCTGTTGTGTCAATTACTGATTTTGGTTTGAAAGAAGCAATATCGTTCCAAACTTTGTCTTTAAAAACAATTGCTCCTTTGGCACCTAGAGTGATTACAGATTCTTCACAGATTTCTTTAATTTTTGATTTTGCACTTTCCAAATCACACTCAAACAAGCTTTTTAGTTCATCTTCATTACAGAATAAAATATCAACATGATTCTGTATAAAAGAAATAAAGTCTGACCTATGCCTTTCTACACAAAAACTATCTGAAAGAGTCATTGATACTAAATTTTGATTCTCTTTAGAAATATTTGCAGCTTTTATAAATGCTTGCTTAGCCTTTGGCGGATCAAATAAGTATCCTTCCAGATAAACAATTTTACTTTTCCTTATTTGGTCTTCGTCAACATCATTTTCATCAAGGTTAACACAAGCACCTAAAAATGTGTTCATAGACCTTTCTGCATCTGATGTTACTAAAATAATTGACGAGGCAGTTCTTGGTCCCTCATTTGTTAAAGGTGTCTTAAAAGATACACCAACTTTTTCAATATCATTTTTAAAAGTATTTCCGAGTTCATCATTTTTAACTTTTCCAATAAAAGCAGCTTTTGAGCCAAAAGACGCTATTCCAACTGCTGTGTTAGCTGCAGAACCACCTGAAACTATTGTGGTTGTTTTTAAATTATCAAATAAAGTTTTTGACCTCTCTTCATCTATAAGGTCCATAGATGATTTAACAATTTTAAACTCTTCTAAAAAATTATCGTCGCATTGTGCAATAATATCAACAATTGCATTTCCAATTGTAGTTACGTCAATTTTACTATTGTGTTCCACTTTTTTTCCTTTGAATTTGAAAATATGATGTTAATAAATATACAAAAATTTACTGGTTAAAATACTTTGAACTTACAAATATCAAATTTTTACAAATTATCAATACTTCTTTTTCTTTTATCGGGTTGCCAAGAACTGCAAGAATTAAAAATTTATAACAGCAACATCAATCCTGTTACTTCATATCCTGAAGATTATGTTGAGAAAGAAAGTAAACTGAAAGATTTTGACAAGTATACTAACATTATTGAAAGTAAAAATAATGACATAAACAGCCCTTATAAGATTAAATATAATTTTCTAACACAATTGAAGTCCTATTTAGGAACAGCTAAAAAACTTGACATTATAAATAGCACTGAAAAAAAGGCTCTAAGACAACGTTATTATACAAAGCCCTTCATAAATATAAATTTTAATATTGATAATTTTATTCAAAATCTAACTTTTAAGAAAAAAAGCCTATACTATAAAAATAATAAGTTCGAGAAAACGATTATTAACCATTATGGCTTTCTTAAACTTAATAATTTAGATCTAATACAAAAATCAGATCTTTATAATTTTCTAAATCAACCAGATTATAAAAGAAAACAAAGCAGTATTTTAACTTTACAATACCGATTAGAAACTTGTGTGATTGACTTTTTTTATAATGAGGATAGTGAAAAAATTATACATTATGATATTAGAAGCAGAAGATACAATGGTATTCTATTTAAGGATGATTGTGAATTAGAATTAAATATAAGAAAAATATATAATTAATTCATAATCCTAAAACTTTACTCATATCAAATAATCCTTTTTCTTTTTGAGAGCACCAGATAGCTGCTTTAACCGCACCATTAGCATAAATTTTTCTATTGGAAGCTTTATGTGTAAGCTCTATCCTTTCATCATCATGAGCTAATATGATACTATGGTCACCTACCACAGAACCACCTCTTAAAGTGGCGAAACCAATTTCATTCGTATTTCGTTCACCCACTTTTCCTTCTCTTGATAATTTAGATACTTTTTCAAATTTTATATTTTTAGTATCTGATGCAACTTTTCCCAACGCAAGAGCGGTTCCTGATGGGGCATCGACTTTATTCCTATGGTGCATTTCCAATATTTCAATATCCCAATTGTCATCAATTGATGCCACAGCTTTTTTAACAAGCGAAAAAAGAAGGTTTACACCTACGCTCATATTAGCGGAATAAATAATTGGTGCTTTCTCAGAATTTTTTTTAATAACTTTTTCTTGATCAACTGATAGACCTGTTGTTCCAATTACATGACCAATTTTTTTTTCTACTGCTAAAAGGGAGTGATTTATAGTAGATTCGGGTGATGTAAAATCAATTATAACATCTCCATCTAGAAGTTGGTGTGGATCAGAAGATATTGCGACATTAGCTTTATTAATACCGGATATTATTCCAGCATCTGCACCTATTATTTCAACTTCTTTTGGGTGACATGTAGCTGCAACAAGACTACAATTAGGATGCTTATCAATTACATTGACAAGCATTTTACCCATGCGGCCAGCCGAACCAGCTACAGCAATTTTAACATTTTTTTTAGACATAACAGTTTTTTAATAAGGTTGATTTAAGGGCATTTATAGTATTATTTAATTTCTATTCCAAAACTTTTTTAATTTTTCTGAAAAACTATCTGTTTGTGGACCTTTAGAATTGCCCTCATTTGAGAATTCTTTTAAAATTTCTTTTTGTCTTTTTGTTAAGTTAACAGGAGTTTCAACTAAAGCTTCTACATACGCATCACCTCTAGAAGCTCCTCTTAGACCTGGCATTCCTTTTCCCCTGAGTCTAAATCTCTTACCAGATTGTGTTCCTGGCTCATAGTTTATTTTTAGTCTACCACCGTCAATGGTTGGTACTTCAAGATTTCCTCCTAGTGCGGCACTTGCCATATCAACTGGAACTTGACAGTAAATATCTTTCCCTTCTCGTGTGAAAATGTTATGTAACCTTACTTGTATAAAAATATATAAATCTCCTGAACCAGCACCTCTAGGACCAGCCTCACCTTCACCAGAAAGTCTTATTCGAGTTCCATTATCAACACCTGGTGGTACATTTACAGAGAGTTTTTTAGTCTTATTTAGTACACCGTTTCCTCGGCAGCTTTTACATGGATCTGAAATGATTTGGCCCTCACCATTACATGAATTACATTCTCTTTCTACTGCGAAGAATCCTTGCTGAACACGCACTCTACCTCTTCCATTACATGTACCGCAGTTACTTACACGTCCACCTTTTGAAACACCAGAACCTTGACAGTTATCACATTTTGAAGCTGTTGTTACAGGTATTTCTTTTTGGATACCTGAAAAAGCTTCTTCTAAACTTACATCAAGATCATATCTTAAGTCAGCACCTCTGTTCTGTTTTCTTTGAGACCCACCACCCATAACGTCACCAAAGAATTCATCAAATATGTCAGAAAAATTACCAGAAAATCCCCCAAAACCTGAGCTTTGACCTTGAGATCCTGCACCGCCTTCAAAGGCAGCATGACCAAACTGATCATAAGCAGACCTTTTTTCATCATCTTTTAAAATTTCATAAGCTTCAGTAGCTTCTTTAAAAAGAGATTCGGATTTTTGATCACCTGGGTTTTTATCAGGATGATGCTTCATCGCTAATTTTCTGTAAGCAGATTTAATTTCGCTAGCATCGGCATTACGACCTATACCTAAAACCTCATAATAGTCTCGTTTTGCCATTTAAAAAGCCTAAGTTAAATTTACATTGAAATGGTTTTAATTATCTTTTTTATCATTATCAACTTCTTCAAAATCAGCATCAACAACATCGGCATCATCACTAGGTTTTTCTTGATCAGTATTTGGGTTTTCTTCATCAGGCAAATCTTTATAAGCTGCCTCACCTAATTTCATCATAACTTGACTTAGAGAAGCAGACTTTTGTTTAATATCCTCTAAGTCGTCACCTTTTAAAGCTTCTTTGAGATCAGACAATGATTGCTGAACAGATGATTTTACATTCTCATCAGCTTTGTCACCTGCATCCTCAATAGCTTTTTCAGCACCATTTACAAGTGCTTCTGCCTGGTTTCGAGTTTCAACATCTTCTCTTTTTTTCTTATCTGTTTCTGCATTCTCCTCAGCATCTTGAACCATTTTTTCAATCTCTTTATCGTCAAGGCCTCCAGATGCTTGAATGGTTATTTTTTGCTCTTTTCCAGTTGCTTTGTCTTTAGCAGAAACATTAACTATTCCATTGGCATCAATATCGAATGTTACTTCAATTTGTGGAACACCTCTTCTTGCAGGTGAAATACCTTCTAAATTAAACTGTCCCAAGGGTTTATTGTCTTGAGCCATTTCACGTTCACCTTGGAAAACAGATATTGTTACAGCAGACTGATTATCCTCAGCAGTTGAAAAAACTTGGCTTTTCTTTGATGGTATAGTCGTGTTCCTATCAATCAACCTTGTAAAGACACCACCTAACGTTTCAATACCCAAAGATAAAGGTGTTACATCAAGTAGGAGAACATCTTTAACATCTCCTGTTAAAACCCCAGCTTGTATCGCGGCTCCAGATGCAACAACTTCGTCTGGATTTACCCCTCTGTGAGGTTCAGAGCCAAAAAACTTAGTTACGGTTTCAATTATTTTAGGCATTCTAGTCATTCCTCCAACTAGAATGACTTCTTTTATATCAGATGATTTTATTCCTGCATCCTTCAATGCAGCCTTGCATGGCCCTAATGAACCTTTGACTAAATCATCAACAAGGTCCTCATACTTTGCTCTAGAAAGTTTGCAGTTTAAATGTTTGGGTCCAGATTGATCTGCTGTTATAAACGGGAGATTGACATCAGTTTGAACTGCGCTAGACAATTCTATTTTTGCTTTTTCAGCACCTTCCTTTAGACGCTGTAAAGCTAACTTGTCATTTCTTAGGTCAATGCCATTTTCTTTTTTGAACTCCTCTGCAAGAAAATCAATTATTCTTTGATCAAAGTCTTCCCCACCTAAAAATGTGTCTCCATTTGTTGACTTAACTTCAAACACACCATCACCAACTTCCAAGATAGAGACATCAAATGTTCCGCCACCAAGGTCATAAACAACTACAATTCCACTATCTTTTTTATCAAGACCATATGATAATGCTGCAGCGGTAGGTTCATTTATAATTCTCAAAACTTCTAAACCTGCTATTTTTCCTGCATCTTTGGTGGCTTGCCTTTGTGCATCGTTAAAATAAGCAGGAACTGTTATAACTGCCTTATCAACACTTTCACCCAAATAGGCTTCAGCATCTTCTTTTAACTTTCTTAAAATAAAACTAGAAATTTCACTAGGAGAATAGGATTTTGGTTTCCCTTTATCATCTAAACTATCGACCCATGCGTCACCATTTTCATGAGCACTGATTTTATAAGGAACAAGATTAGAAAATTTATTTGTTTCATTGTCATCTTTTTTTCTGCCAATTAAACGTTTAATTGCAAAAAGTGTGTTTTCTGGATTGGTGACAGCTTGCCTTTTTGCTGATTGGCCTACTAATCTTTCGCCATTTTCAGTAAAAGCTACCATTGAAGGAGTTGTTCTTGCACCTTCTGCATTTTCAATAACTTTAGCAGTTTTACCATCCATAACAGCGAAACATGAATTTGTAGTTCCAAGGTCTATACCTATTACCTTGCTCATTTTTAAATCCTCATAACTTTAATTTTAAATTGTAAACTAATCTCATATAGTGAGTGTGTGAATGATATACAAGTGTTTGTAATATATCGGCTTTATAATTTTTAAAATATTTATTAATTTTAATCTTTTTCAGTCTTTTTCTTTGCAACGCCAACCATTGCTGGCCTCAAAAGTCTTTCATGTAAAGTCCAGCCTGGCTGCATGACTTCAACGATTGTCCCTGGATCAAAGTCATTTGTTTCTTTTTCAAACATAGCTTGATGAACATTATAGTCAAATGCTTCTCCTTCAGGGTCGATCCTTGTAATATTATGATTGCTAAAAACTTGCTTTAATTGTTCGAGCGTCATTTCAACACCTAAAATAAAATTTTTGAGTTCATCTGTTAATTCTTCTTTGTTTTTTGGTATTGATTTAACCGCACTTTCAAGACTATCAACAACTGATAACATTTCACGGGAAAAAGACAAATGTCCATATTTTCTTGATTGTTCTAAATCCTTAATGCTTCTTCTTCTAGTGTTTTCAGCCTCTGCTAATGCTCTTTTTTTATCATCGATAGCAGCTTCTAATTCTTTTGTTAAATGATTTTCTTCACTAGAAAAAATACCATCAATACTAGTGTTTTCAACTGGGTTTTCGTCAATTTCAGATGAAGATGAAGCTTCTAAATCTTCACTATCGGATTTATTATTTTTATTTTTAGCCATTTTAAAATATTCCTCGAAATAGTATATGGTAATTAAACTTTATAATCCAATATTTCAAATAAAAAATTTTATTATAATTTAAATATTTTCACCATTTAATATTTTTGAAACGACCTGGCTTGTGTAATCAACTATAGGTATGATTTTTGAATAGTTCATTCTTTTGGGACCGATCACACCCAATGCACCGATAACCTTATTCTCATGACTTTGAAATGGAGCAATTATTAACGAACAACCAGTTCCAACAAATAATCTATTTTCAGAGCCAATAAAAATTTTGACACCTGATGCATTTGATACATCTTCAAGAAGTTTCATACTTAATTCTTGATTTCCTAGTTTATTAAATAAAGATTTTATTTTTTCAAGATCATCTAATGCATGAACATCTTTTAATAATTTATCATGACCCTTAACTATCAATGAAGAGTCTGGTTGGTCATTTGCCCAAACTGCTAATCCTCGGTTTATCAAACTAGCAGCTAAAGTATCAATTTTATTTTTGTGATTCTTAATTTCTTTATCAATTTTTAACCTTAATTGTTGTATATTTTGACCTTTAATTTTTGAATTAAGGTAATTTCCTGCAGTTTCAAAAACCATGTCTGGTGTACCTTGTTCTATATCTATCAATCTGTTCTCAACATCACCACTACTATCAACCAAAACAACTAGTGCTCTTTGTTCAGAAATTCTAACAAATTCAATGTGACGAATATTATTTTCTGATTTTGGTATAGTAACTATCCCAGCATGACTAGTCATACCCGACAAAGATGCACTTACTTCACTCAAAAGTTCTTTTGGTCCTCTTTGACCTGCAATGTGCAACTCTGAAACAAGGTTATCTTCGTTATCATTAAATTTAGTTTGAACCCCCAAAAGATTGTCTACATATAATCTCAATCCTTTTTCAGTTGGCAGCCTACCTGATGAAACATGGGGAGAATAAATTAACCCTAACAACTCTAGTTCAGCCATTACATTTCTAAGAGAAGAAGAAGATACAGTTTCTTCAGACTTTGTAGACAAAGTTTTTGAGCCTACAGGCAATCCTTCATTCAGATATGAGTTTATTATTTGATTCAGTACTGCTTTTTTTCTGTCATTTAAGTAAAATTCTTCCATAGAAATTAAATTAAACTCCTCTTTATGTTTGGTCAATAATGCAGTAATAATCTTAAATTAAACAAAGGTAATAATTTTATGGAAATAACGGCAGAAAACAAATTAATAAGGCCATCTGGGAGAGCTCAAGATGAGCTCAGGAGTATTGAATTTATTCCTAACTATACAAGTCATGCAGAAGGATCCTGTCTTGTAAAATTTGGAGATACACATGTGCTTTGCAATGCAAGCATTGAGGAGAGAGTACCAATTTTTCTTAAAAACACTGGTAAGGGATGGGTGACAGCTGAATATGGAATGTTACCAAGGTCCACTCATACAAGAAGCAATAGAGAAGCATCAAGAGGAAAACAAAGTGGTAGGACACTAGAAATTCAAAGATTGATTGGTCGCTCACTTAGATCAATTATAGATCTTAAAATTCTTGGCGAAAGACAAATTATAATAGACTGTGATGTATTACATGCTGATGGAGGAACAAGAACTGCCTCAATAACAGGTGGATGGGTTGCATTATCATTAGCAATCAAAAAGTTGATCCTTACGAAAAAAATTAAGTCTAATCCTTTGATAAACCAGATTTGTGCAGTTTCATGTGGAGTATGGAATGGATTTTCTGTTTTGGACTTAGATTATTCGGAAGATTCTTCAGCAGAAATTGATACTAACTTTGTACTCACATCCGATGGAAAATTAGTTGAAATACAAATCTCATCTGAATCTGATCCTTTTGAAAGAAAAAGAATGGATGAGCTTCTTGATCTGGCCTTTATAGGTTCTAAAGTAATTATTGATAAGCAATTAAAGGCTGTTGATGAAGCATAAAAATTTTCTTAATAACAAGATTTCTATTAATAAATTTAAAGAAAATAAGTTAATAGTTGCAACACATAATAGTGGTAAACTTTTAGAAATAAAAAACTTACTCCAAAATGTCGGCGTTGATATTTACTCATCAATAGAAATGGGTTTACCCGTACCCAAAGAAATTGGCTCTTCTTTTGAAGAAAATGCATATATAAAATCATCTGAAACAACTTTAAATTCAGGTTTTGCGTCTTTGTCAGATGATAGCGGATTAATTATTAATGCATTAGACGGATCACCGGGAATTTACTCAGCTGATTGGTCTGGAAAAAATAGAGATTTTTCAGATGCAATTAAAAAAATTGAGTATCTTATGAAAAATAAAACTGACTACAGTGCATCAATGATTTGTGTCTTATGTCTGTCTTGGAATAATAAAGATTTTGAAGTTTTCAGAGGTGAAATGCCTGGAAAAATAAAATTCCCGCCTAAAGGAAATAATGGATTTGGGTATGATCCAATTTTTATTCCTGATACTCAACCATTTAATAATCTGAGCCTAACGTATGGTGAAATAGATCCATCTTTCAAAAATAAAAACAGCCATAGAAATATTGCTTTTAACAAGTTCTTAAAAAGCATTTCTAAAAATGATTAAGAAACCAGTTTCGATTTATATACATTGGCCCTTTTGTACATCAAAATGCCCATATTGTGATTTTAACTCTCATATTAAGCAATCTATAGATCACAATGACTGGTTAATTGCAATTAAAGCTGAATTAAACTATTTGTTAGAAAATTTTCTGTTTAGAAACTCTTACAAATATTATTTAAAATCAATTTTTTTTGGTGGTGGAACCCCATCTTTAATGGAGCCATTTGTAATTAAAGGAATCATTAATGAGTGTGAGAGATTATTTTATAAAGAACCCAACAAAGAAGTTGAAATAACACTAGAAGCTAACCCAGGTTCGATATTCATAGATAAGTTAAAATGCTTTTTAGACGCTGGGGTAAACAGAATATCGATTGGTGTTCAAAGCTTTGATGAAAGATTATTATTATTTTTGGGTAGAGATCATTCAGTTTATGAGGCTAAAAAAGCAATTGAAATTTCAAGAAATATTTTCAAAAACCTATCTTTCGATTTAATATATGCTCTTCCAAAACAAAGTCTGGAAGATTGGGAAAGATCATTAAATGAAGCTTTTGAATTTAACCCTGACCATTTATCTCTTTATCAACTTACGATTGAAAAGGGCACTGCATTTTATAATAGATATAAAAATGGCAGTCTAATTCCTTTACAAAGTGATTTGGCAATTAAAATGTATTATATGACTGAAGAGATTACAAAAAGAAATAATATGCCTGCATATGAAGTTTCTAATTACTCTAAATTAAATAAAACGTGCATTCACAATCTTTCTTATTGGAAAGGTGAGGATTGGATAGGAATTGGTCCAGGAGCAACTAGTAGATTCTTTGCAGGTAAAAAAAGAATTCAAATAAATATTCGAAAAGACCCCAACAGTTGGCTCAAAGATGTTCAAAACAAGAAAAATGGTGTTAATGAAATTTCAAAAGAGACAGCTGAAGACTATATGATTGAAAAAGTTATAATGGGTTTGCGATTAGTTAATGGAATAAATTTAAATGAAGTTAAAAAGGTTTTAAAAATGGACCGTTTAAGAATGTTAATTGAAAATAATTTTATAATTCATAAAGGAAAATTAATAAAGACAACATTTAAAGGCAGATTAAACTTAAATACTGTTTTAGCTGAAATAATTAAATAGTAACTTTAATCAATGTAAATTTGGTTTAAGACCTTATTTTCAATTTTATTTATCGATTGTTCTCTAAAACTAATACCATTATTCTTAATAAAAACTTGGCCTGTAATCCAATTATGGCCTTCTTTTCTTGTTATAAAATTTAAGGGGTTACTCTCAATGTAAATTTCATTTGCAAAATTAGTTATATCATGCGCTAAGGTATTTAAAAATGATGGCTCATATCCCCAGCTCTCTATCCAATTCTTCATAAACTCAAACTTTTCAACCTCTTTGCTTGATGAGAAAAAAGAGCCTTGAAGAGATAATTCTTTAATTAATTGTTCGTTTTTAAATTGTGAATTACCAAGAAACATTGTTCTTTCAGGACCAAGATCATAATATGATAATAATGGCGCAATTTGTAAAATAAATTCTTTTGATCCAGTAAATAGAATTGCATCATACTTCGCTTTTGGTAGAATAAGTTTGGAATTGTTTTCCTTTTTCCATCCAGTAATTTTTTTTATTTTTTCTCTTAATTTACTCGTATCGTCAAGTATGGTTTTTTCTATAATATATATATTTTTAGACAATCCTTTTCTGTTAATCTGCTCTTCAGCTGTTCTTGTAAGAGTTTTACTGTATTGGGTATCATCTCCAAAAATCGCAAACTTTTTAACTCCCGTTTTTATTCCGAAATCTATAATGTTTTCGATTTCCTCTTCTTGCATTTTTCCTAATAACCATAAATTTTTATAATTAAGATTTTTATTATTTGAAAAAGATAATATTGGAACACTGTTATTTTTTAAAATTTGATTAATTTCTATAATTTTTTCAGTAAATACTGGTCCAATAATTATATCAAATTTATTATTTTCTATCATGTAGAAAAAGTTCTCTGGAATCTTATTGGAATCAAAGAATATTATTTCTGCATCATTATTAAAGTTAGAAAAATGAGCGTTCTCAATTCCAGCCATTATTTCTATACCTATTATTTTATTTCTTCCAGTGAGAGGTATCAATGCACCTATTTTAAGTTTATTAGATGAAAAATCAATTTGATCAATGTTTTCAAAACCCTTATTTAAGTTTGAATTTATTTTTTTTTGTTGTGATGAAATATCATTATTTCTCGAAAGCATATCTAAAGCTGCAATAATAGCTTTCTCATCCTGATTGTCTTGATTTTTTATTATATCAAGGTCGTTGAAAACATTTTCATTATCAGAAATAATTTCATTTTTATACTCAGTTTTATTATTATGGGTATCAAAGAATGTTTCTTTCTCTTCAATAAAAGATATGTTATCTTTTGTATTAGTAATAGGAATGTTTAATATTTCATCACCTATACTTTGAAGGGTTTCTTTTTTTGGTTTTGAGTTAAAATATCCTTTAGGAAGTGGCAAAAAACTATTATTGATATTCTCTAGTTTAGAAATATTTTCTTGAATATTTTCTTTGTTTAATTGATTGTCATTTTGAAAAAAAAGTTTGTTATCATCAGATGATATTTTTTCTGTAATATTTATATTATTCACTTTAGTACCATTATTACATGATGAAAGAACGATACATATTAGAAATATATAATATAAATAGATTTTTTTTCTTAACATTTAAATTCCTTAGAATTTAATTGGTTTATATTTGGTAATCATTAATAATTATAAACGTAATGGAAAATGATGCAAAATTAAAATATAACCAACAGGGTGTCTTAAGAATAGTAGGGACACCGATTGGCAATTTAATGGATTTATCACCCCGAGGTATAGAAGCTTTTCAAAAGACTGATTTTATAGTGTGTGAGGACACTCGAGTAACTAAGAGACTTGCAAAACTTAGAGGTTTCAACATTAAAACACTTACATCTCTCAATGACTTTAATGAAAAAAGAAAATTAACTTCAATAGTTGATAAGATTAAGCAAGGTAATGATGTTATTTTAACTTGTGATGCAGGGATGCCACTTGTTTCAGATCCTGGTTATAAACTAGTAAGTAAATGCATAGAAAACAAAATACAAATTGATGTTATTCCAGGACCTTCAGCAATAATCTCTGCTTTAGTGGTGTCTGGTTTGGCACCTAACAATTTCTTTTTTGGAGGGTTCCCACCAAAGAAAAAAAAGCGTCGTATTGATAGCCTGAAAAAGCTATTAGAAATTGATGCTACATTAATATGGTTTGAATCACCAAAAAGAGTTTTATCATTTCTTAGTGATTTACTTTCAATATTTGGCAATCGACAAACGGTTGTTGCAAAAGAGCTTACTAAACTTTACCAAGAGATTTTAAGAGATGACTTAAAATCAATTATTTGTGATTTAAAAAAACGAAAAGTATTAAAGGGTGAATATGTGATACTTTTAGAGGGAAAAAAAGAAATAGTTACAAATGAAATTAATATTGTTGTCCAAAAAAAAATATATGATTTGATGAAAACAAATACTGTGCGCTCTGTTGTTAATACAATTGTTAAAGAGACAAATTTACCAAAAAATATCATATATAAGGAAATTTTAAGAATAAAAGAAAAAAAATAGGTGGGTAGATGGGGCCTAATACTAGACAATTCTGTAATAATAATTATAAATGTAGATAACTAATTTTATTTTTATGTTCATGATCAAATTTATTTTACCAATAACGAATAATTCATTTTTTGTTGTTATTTTACTGATTTCAATTGCATTATTTCTTCAAGGTTGCGCACCAGCTGCTATAACAGCAAGTATCGCAGGTGTGGCAGCATCAGAATCTGAAAAGGGATTAGGAACAACTATAAATGATACAATTATTCATGCTTCTATTACAGAAGCAATGTTTAAAAAAGATGTTAATAAATTTATTGGTGTAAATATAAATGTAGATGATGGTGTTGTTTTATTAACTGGTAAAGTTGATTCCCCAGAAACAAGAATTGAAGTCACACGTTTGTCATGGGCACCAAGAGGCGTTATAGAGGTTATTAATGAAATTCAAGTCTCAGAAAGAACTTCAATTAAAGATGCTGCAAAAGATTTAGCAGCTTCAGCTACTATACGCGGAAAATTAGTTGCTGATAAAAATATCAAATCTGTTAATTTCAATATAGATGTTGTTAATGGAGTAGCTTATTTAAGTGGTGTAGCTAGATCAGAAAAGGAAATGAATTTAGTGTTAGCTTATACAAAAGAAACAAAATATATTAACCAGTTAGTTAACTATATTCAACTCTCAGAAGCATTGAGCCAATAGTGGCCTGAATGTCTTTAAATATCGGTTTTCAAATGGACCCACTTGAAGGTTTGAATTTGAAAGATGACACTACACTTGCAATAATAACAGAATGTTTGTCCAAAAACCACAAAGTTTGGCACTTTCTTCCTAAAGATGTTTCTTATTTAGATGGTAGTGTTTATTCAATTTGTAAAAATATACATGAAATTGATAAAAAGGAGTTTCCTTATTTTAAATGTGGGGATTTAAATAATAAAAACCTTAAGGATATGGACATTATATTTATAAGACAAGATCCTCCTTTTGATATGCCATATATAACTTCAACATATATATTAGAGTATATAGAAAAAGATGTAAAAATTATTAATAAACCATCTCAAATAAGAAATTCTCCTGAGAAATTATTTCTTAATAATTGGAAAAACTTAACCCCGAGTACACTAATTACAAAAAACACCAAAGAAATTTTACATTTTAGAGAAAAACATAAAAACATAATAATAAAGCCTCTTTATGGAAATGGAGGTAGTGGTGTTTTTTACATAAAAAAAGATGATAAGAATTTTAATTCACTCATAGAAATGTTTCTCAAAATAGAATCTGCACAGTTTATAGTTCAAGAATATTTAACCAAAATAACTCAAGGTGATAAAAGAGTAATTATGTTTGATGGTGAACCTGTAGGAGCAATTAATAGAATTCCTAGCAATATTGATATTAGGGCAAACATGCATGTTGGCGGTGAAGCAATTAAAACTAGCCTTTCAAAAAATGATTTGGAAATATGTAAAACTATAGGCCCAACATTAAAGGAAAAGGGGCTTTTTTTTGTTGGTATTGATATAATTGGGGAAAAATTAACCGAAATTAACGTTACTTCGCCAACAGGTTTTAAAGAAATACAACGACTAACTAATTACAATTTAGCAAAATTGCTTTTAAAAAAATTGAGTGTTTAATTATTTTAGTATTGGACCAAGATTTTTACCACCAAGAATATGTGCATGAAGGTGCTGTACCTCTTGATTACTATCAGATCCACAATTTATTATTATCCTATATCCAGTCTTATTAATTCCTTTTTTATTAGCAACCTTAAAAATAGATTTTAGAAAAGACGAAAGTTCACCATCTGAGGCATTTTCAGCAAAAGCTGAAAAATCTTTGTATTTCTTTTTAGGTATAGTTAAAACATGAACAGGTGCTTGCTTGCTAATATCTTCAAATGATAAGTTATTATTGTCTTCATCAACCTTACTGCATATAATTTCTTTTCTTAAAATCTTATTAAATACATTTTTCTCATCATACTCATTCATTTTAATTTCCATTCTTAATTAGGTTTTTATAATAATAAATTCCTTTTACATATTCACCTGAAACAGTTGCATAAAATGGATTCTCACCAAATTTTTTATAATTATTTTGCTCATAAATTTCTATAGCTCTATGTTGAGTTTCTCTGACATCTAGGGTAATGATACTAAACCCATTCTTAATTGCTTGGTTTTCTGCGAAAACTATCAACTTTGGCGATACACCATATCCTCTAGCCCAAGGTGCAAGAAAAAAAGTCGTTAAAATACACGAATTTTTCTGTGCTTCATTATTTTTTGAAGGCTTTATTAGTTGACATGATCCTGCCACAACATTATCAAGACGGCCCATAATTAGTTCTCTTTCAGGTATTGCAATTACTCCCCTCCAATAGTTTTCTAACGTTTTTCTCGGTGGAACATTTATCCACCCAAAACCACCACCCTCTTTAATAGCAGCTTCAGTTGCATCACAAAGATCTTCAAGATCTCCTGGTTTCAAGACATTGGTTTTTTCTATAATAATTTTAACAGGTGGGAGGTCTGTCTCTTTTTTCATAAGTGAATAAAATAATTATTTTTGGTTTTTATGAGCCATTGATAAAATAATTTTTGATAGCTCGATTAATTCATCATCTTTTAACCATTTAATATTATTTTTTAAGACGTTAGTCAATGTTGTCGCATTTATTCCTAGAAATGTGGTGTTTATTTGTGCATTAGTATCAGAAATATTTGCCGCATTTTTAAGCTCTTCTGAATCATCCCATATAAGACCAAAATAGGCACAAATTAATTCTACCATACCATTTGGCGGCTTCCCTCTTTTACCATTTTCTAACATTGACAGATAGGCGGTTGAAACTTTTAGAACTTTTGCAAGTTCAGTTGTAGTAATATTTTTATCTTTTCTTAAAGTACGTAATTTTAGACCAAAAGGTGTCATTTAAAATTTTTTAGTATTTCTAAGTCTTATATAGTATGCCCCTTCGCCTCCATCTTTTTTTGAAGCAAAACTATAAACATAAACAAATTTCGATATCTTGGGGTTATTTAACCAAATGGGAAGACTTTGCTTTATTTTACCATTTCCTTCATCCCCCTTACCAGTAATTACTAAAATATTTCTGATATTTAAATTTAAGCATCGTAAAAGAAAACTAAAAAATGCTTTTTCTGCCTCAATTACTCTATAACCATGCAAGTCAAGACTTGTTTCTATTTGAAACTTTCCCGATCTTAATTCTTTTATGTTTTTTTTACTTAAACCAGATTGGTTATTATGAACTGTAAAATTAATTGGTTTTTTATCAATTAACTTGGTCTTTACTGTTAAGGTATCTGTAAATGTATATTCTTCAGTATTTACATTTTTTTTTACATTATCAACTTTGATTCTTTTAGTTAAAGTATTATGTGTAATGATTTTTTTTGTAGACTTTTTAACACTGTTCCACAATTCTAAATCACTTTGATTATCTACTTTATCTGTCAAATAAACACTTAAATCAATCTTCGAAAATATCTGTTTCTACCAATTTCCAGTTAGGATTTCTTGAAGAAATGTCTCTTTCAAAGACCCACTTATCCCTAATAGTTTCATGATTTTCCATGTTTCCTTCAATAACACTGTCGTGCTTATCGACAATATATTTTATTTGATCTGAAACAATCTTTAAAGTAATAGATACAATATTTTCTTCTATAGATATTTTCAGAATATCAAAATTATTAATTGATATTATATCTAGATGTTGGGTTTCTTGTCTAGCCTCACGCTCAGAAATTGATTTAGTGAAGCTGTTATATAAGTTGTAGTCTAATAATGGTTTAAGTTTTTCTAAATCGCTATTTGCAAAAGCATTAATGATTATTTTGAATGCACTTTCGGCACCTTTTAAAAACTCTTTCTCATCAAATGAAGGGTCTGCTTTCATAAGTATATCTAGGCCTTCACCACTTATTTTTTTCTGATTTAATTTGATTATATTATCATTTTTTTTCTGATTTGCGTTTAAAGCATCGTTATTCTGCAAGTCTTCACCAAAACCCGATCTATCACCTAAAAGTCCTTTTAGACGAAAACCTAGAAATATTGCAAGTAATCCTAAAATTATGATGTCTAAAAATGGGAAAAAATTATTCATAGTTGTTCTTTAAAATCTTTTTAATAATATATATATATATATATGTTAAGAGCAAGTTTAAGATTTAAAAATTGAAAATTATTTTACTCATACTTTTATTCCCTTTCTTAGAAATAAGTCTTTTTTTTATCTTTTTGAATGAATTTGGTTTTTTAATTTCATTAATGGAGATTTTCCTAACATTTACATTAGGTTTTCTTTTGCTTGTTCGTAATAAAAAACTTTTTATCGAAAACAGTTTTAAAAATTTTACTCTTTTTCATCTTGATAAGAAAATAATTGAAAAAAACACTAAAAATGTTTTTTTTATTTTTGGATCTCTTCTTCTTTTGATCCCAGGATATTTGTCAGACTTATTAGGACTTTTAGTGATGTTAGAGTTCGTACAGAATATTCTTTTGAAAGCTTTGTATTATAGATTTAATATCTTTGACTTAAAAAAACCAACTCGCAACAGAGATCAAGGTGAAATTATTGAAGGTGAGTTTTATGATTTACATGATATAAAAAGAAATATATCAAAAGAAAAAGAATAGGATTCCAATGACTGAAAAACAACATAAAAGCAATAAAATTACAGTAAGTGCACAATATATAAAAGATTTATCTTTTGAAAACCCCAACTCACCTAATAGTTTATCCAACAAAAATGGAACACCAAATATTAACGTTGAAATAAACGTTTATGCAAAACCATTAAATAGTAAAATTTATGAAGTGTCTTTGGCAATTAATGGCAAGGCTTTAAATGACAAGTCTAAAATATTCGAAATTGAACTTGTTTACGCTGGGGTTTTCAGTCTTCCCGATGTAGAAATCAACAAAGAAGATGAGAAAAAAACAGTTCTTATTGAATGCCCACAATTGCTTTTTCCATTTGCTAGATCTATTGTTTCAAATGTTACAAGAGATGGGGGATTTATGCCACTAGTGATTCAGCCCATTGATTTTGAATTATTATATGTAGAAAGAATAAATAAAGAAAAACATTAATTTTTTAATTAAAAATACTTATCCCATATTGGATTTTTTATATTTTTTATAAAATCAATATGTTTCTCTAATTCTTTTTTGTTTGGCAAAAATTGCCTTTCATTAATTTGCTTTTTGTCTAAGTGGTTTTTTAAATCCTCTAAATTATTATCATTATTTATTTTGCTTTTAGTAATTAAATTAAGAGAAGTTTGCTTACCACCAATTAGTTCAATATAAACATCTGCTAATAAATGTGTATCAACTAGAGCCCCATGATATTCTCTTTTATCTAAACTTATATTAAACCTTCTGCAAAGTGCATCGAGGTTAACCAGAGATCCGGGCAATTTTTTTCTAGCAAGTTTTATTGTATCTAAATAATTATTTTTTATTCTATAGTTACTGCCACAAATTTCGAACTCATTGTTTAAGAAAGAGATATCAAATTCGGCATTATGTATGACTAGACGTGAGTCTTTTATAAACTTTATGAGATCATTACAAATTTGAGCGAATTTTGGTTTTTCATTAAGGTCTTCTATTCTAATCCCATGAATATTTGATGCATTTATATCAATTTCTCTTTCTGGATTAATATAAACATGAAAAGTTTCACCAGTTAGGATATAATTTTTCATTTCACAAGCTGCAATCTCAACCACTCTATGACCATCTTTTACTGAAAGTCCTGTGGTTTCAGTGTCTAATATTATTTCTCTCATAACATATTCATAATTTTCTTTACTATTCTTATTGTATGATTCTTACCTAATCCTGTATTAATTGTGAAGTGTGATTTCTTAAATCTTTCATTGTCTTCCAAAAAATTCTTATTAATAGCTTCAAATTTCTCACTAGTTGAATTTTCTCTCAATAAATATCTTTTTTTTTGGAGTTTTTTATTACATGTTGTCGTAATAACTATATCAAATCCGCAATTAATCTTTTTTTCAAACAAAAGTGGTATTTCAAAAACCACCGTTTTTATGTAACAAAAAAAGCTTTTTTTAATTAGTTGTTTTCTTAAAACATTTAACTTTGGATGAATAAGTCTTTCAAGCTCCATTAAAATCAAGGTGTTTTCAAAGGCTAGATTAGATAGAATTTTCATGTTTATTATTTCATCCTCAATTGCTTTAGGGGCTATATTTTTAACCATCCGAAATATTTCTTTATCGTCTTTATATATTTTTTTCACCATTTCATCAGAACTAAATACTTTACAACCAAAGTATCTGAATTGTTCTAAAACACTGGTCTTACCAGTTGCAATTTTTCCAGTAATGACTATTTTTTTCAACTGTTTTAACCGTTAGAGTTAAATATTTTTATTATTGATGCAGATGTTTCTTCAATAGATCGTCTTGATACGTCTATAGATGGCCAAGCATACTTTGTGAAAATCTTTCTAGCTTGAATTATTTCAAGTTTAATGCTGTTTATGTTTGCGTAATTTGTTATGTGCTCTTCTCCAATTTGTTTAAGTCTAGTTTGCCTAACATGCATTAACGTTCTTGGGTCTTTAATAAGGCCAATAATAATTGGTTTCTTAAAAGTAAAAAGTTCTTCTGGCAATGGCGTATCCGCTACTAATGGAATATTTGCCACTTTTATTCCTTTATTAGCTAAATAAATTGATGTTGGTGTTTTTGATGTTCTTGAAACGCCTATTAAAATAATATCTGCATCTTTCATTGACGAAATTTTTTGGCCATCATCATGTTGCATTGCATAGTCAAATGCATCAACTCTCTTGTAATAATCGTCGTCCATCCTATGCTGCCCACCAGCAATTTTTTTCGCTGATAAAGATAAATTTTTGTTGAAAACTTTAAATAACTCGTCGAGGGGTGATATACATGGTATTTTTTGTTCTAAACATCCTTTTTCGAGAATGCTTCTGTTGTTGTCATCTAAAATTGAAAAGACTATTAAACCTGGATTGATCTTCGCATTATCAAGCACTTCTTCTATTTGTTTTTTTGTTCTAACCATAGGCCAGAAAAATTCTTTTTTTTTCAATCCGGGAAATTGCGAAATTGTTGCTGCAACTGCATTATCTATTGTTTCACCTGTTGAGTCTGAAACAAAATGAATTGTTATTTCCTTCGTCTCATCGTTGTATATATTGTTCATAATTTGTTTATAAAAGATTTAATTATTTTTTATACAAAATCTATTAACAAAATTACACTTTAATTCACAGCATATCAAATTTGTTTGTTTGTTGATTAAAAAACACACTGAATTTTCATAATTTTTAATTCTTTAAATATTACATGGGTTTAAAAGTATTGAATATTGTTAATAATTTGTTAATTTATTGTATTTAAAATATTATCAACATATTAGACAATACATATACAACTAAATACTTTTTATTAATTCTTATATATTATTGGTATGAATATTCTTGATTTAAAAAAACCAATCTGGTTTATGAGGCAAGCCGGTAGGCATTTACCTGAATATAGAAAAATAAGAGCGAAAAAAAATAATTTTTTAGACTTTTGTTTTGATTATGAAAGTATAGTTAGGTCAACTCTTCAGCCTATTGAGCGGTATGATATAGATTGCGCTATTATATTCTCTGATATCTTAGTAATCCCTTACATTTTGGATCAGAAAATTGACTTTATTCAAGGTATGGGTCCAAAGCTTGAAACTCTAGAAATAAAAGACCTTCTGAATTTAACTTTAAATAGGAGAAAAGAGAAAGATCTTGATAACTGTTACAGAGCTATAAGGAAAGTAAGGAAATTATTAAATAAAAACAAGTGTTTAATAGGATTTTGTGGTGCTCCGTTGACAGTCGCATGTTACATGATTGATGGTGAAAGCAAAAAAGGTTTTATAAAGACAAAGAAGTTACTAAAAAGCGATAAGCTAAAAGTCAAAAAGCTTCTAAGAAAAATTGTGGATGTTTCAACTGTTCATCTAATTAATCAATATAAAAGTGGATGTGATACATTAATGATTTTTGAAAGTTGGGCAGGAAGTGTAGATTTCAAACATTATAATGACTTCTTATATGAGCCTGTTAAGCAAATTATAAAAAATTTAAGATCTTTGAACGTAAATGCACCGATTATTGTTTTTCCAAAAGGAATAGGAAAAAAAATTGTTGACTATAGTAATAATGTATTCGCTGATATAATAAGTATAGATCAAAATATTGAAATGAGCTGGGCTATAAAAAATATTCAAAAGGATATTATATTACAGGGAAATATAGACCCAGAAAAATTATTAATTGGTGGCAGAGACCTAGAAACGAGTGTCAAAAAGTTATTAAAGACTGTTAGCAATAGAAAACATATTTTCAATCTTGGACATGGAATATTACCTGGGACACCAATTTCTAATGTCCATAAGGTAATCAATATAGTTAGATCATGTTAATAGATTAATAATCGAAGATGTTTTAAATAAAATTGATAAAAAATTAATTTAAAACCATACATGCTTGAATTAAAAGGAATACTGTGATAATATTAAACAGCTGTTGAAATCTCTTCAAAGTCTCCAAAAAACTATTAGGTATAATATTAATGCATCTACAAGATTTAAAGAATAAATCACCTGCTGATTTGTTAAAATATGCTGAAGAATTAGAAATTGAAAATGCTAGTACACTAAGAAAACAAGATATTCTTTTTTCAATATTAAAACGTTTAGCAAAAAATGAAGTGGCAATATATGGAAATGGAGTCCTCGAGGTTTTGAGTGATGGTTTTGGGTTTCTGAGAGCACCCGAAGCAAATTATTTGCCAGGACCAGATGACATATATGTTTCGCCGAATCAAGTTAGGAGGTTCGGGCTAAGGACAGGGGATACAGTTGAAGGACAAATAAGAGCTCCCAAGGACGGTGAAAGATATTTTGCTTTACTAAAAGTTAAATCTATAAACTTTCAAGATCCTGAACAGGTTAAACAAAGAATTAACTTTGATAATTTGACACCTTTATATCCTGATGAAAAAATAAAGCTAGAATTTGACGAAGATCCAACAAAAAAAGATAAAGATTATATACCAAGAGTTATAGATCTTATATCACCCTTTGGAAAAGGGCAAAGAGCACTTATTGTTGCACCTCCAAGAACGGGGAAAACGGTCATGCTTCAATCCATAGCGAAAGCAATATCTGAAAATCATCCAGAAGCATATCTTTTAGTTTTATTAATAGATGAAAGGCCAGAAGAAGTAACGGATATGCAAAGGTCTGTAAATGGAGAAGTTATATCATCAACCTTTGATGAGCCAGCTTCTAGACATGTCCAGATTACCGACATTGTAATTGAAAAAGCTAAAAGACTGGTGGAACATAAAAGAGATGTGATAATATTATTGGACAGTATTACAAGACTTGCTAGGGCCTATAATACTGTAGTACCAAGTTCAGGTAAGGTTCTAACAGGGGGTGTTGATGCTAACGCTCTCCAAAGACCAAAAAGGTTTTTTGGTGCAGCAAGGAATATAGAAGAAGGTGGATCACTGACTATTATTGCAACAGCACTGATTGAAACAGGTTCGCGAATGGATGAAGTCATTTTTGAAGAATTTAAAGGTACTGGCAACAGTGAGCTAATTCTTGATAGGAAATTAGCTGATAAAAGAACTTTCCCGGCAATTGATATAACAAGATCTGGCACAAGGAAAGAAGAATTATTAGTAGAGAAAGCAACTCTTACTAAAATGTGGGTTCTGAGAAGAGTTCTTATGCAAATGGGACCGGTTGACGCCATGGAGTTTTTGCTAGATAAACTAAAAACTGCTAAAACAAATGAAGATTTCTTCACACAAATGAATAGTTGATTAATGTTTCACGTGAAACAGTCATATGAAAAAAGATACAATATTCGCTTCAGTAACAAAGAATCAAAAAACTGCAATTTCAATAATTAGAATTTCTGGTCCAAAGTCAAAAACAATTGCAAAAAAACTTTTAAGAAAAAAACTGGACACAAATGTTGCCCATTTAAGAAAGATTTATTCTATAAACAATGAGTATATAGATCAAGGAATTGTTGTATTTTTTTCAAAACCGCATTCATCTACTGGTGAAGATGTTTTAGAGTTTCATGTCCATGGTAGCTACGCTGTAATTACTAAAATTGAAGATGAATTATGTAAGATAAAAAGTGTTAGAGAGGCTGAACCAGGTGAGTTTACAAAAAGATCCTTTTATAATAACAAACTAGATTTATTGCAGGTTGAAGGATTAGAGGATTTGTTGGATGCATCAACAGACTTGCAAAGAAGGCAAGCGAACTTATCTTTTATGGGTTCAGTATCATCAAAGTTTGAGCTGTGGAAACAGGATTTAATAGAATTAGCTTCTTTTATCGAAACAGCTATTGATTTTTCAGATGAGGTTTTGCCTGAAGAAAGTATAAAAACCCTTAATTTCAAGCTTCAAAAACTAAAATCTAAAATAAAAGATGCTAATGATTTAGCAGAATATTCAAAGAAAGTAAAAGAGGGTGTTAAAGTTATAATTACTGGTCCACCCAATGCAGGAAAGTCATCATTAATTAACTGTATTCTGGATGAAAACCTTTCTATAGTAACAGATGTACCTGGTACTACAAGAGACATTATATCATCAACAGTTGACATTGATGGAATACTGGTGAATTTTTATGATACGGCCGGTCTACATGAAACAGAAAACAACATTGAAGCTGAAGGCGTTAGAAGGGCAAGAGAATTGCTTAAGATAAGTGATATACAGATAAGAGTAGTTGATGGCTCAGAAGCATTATGGCGGGAGAATTTAACTAAAATTCCTAAACTAAATGACCTTACTATAGACTTGATAAACAAATCAGATTTAGTTGAAATAAAAATTAAAGAGGGTGCTAATTGTTATAATGTTTCAACTAAAACAAATCACAACATTAAAGACTTTAAAAAAGCGCTTAAAAAAAATATAAAACAAGTTGTAAACAAAGGATTTGAACCTATAATCTTTAGAGATAGGCACTTAAGGATCACAAAAATGTTATTAGAGTGTTTAAATAGAATAGAGTTAAAAGATATTTATTCTTCACCAGAGCTGATTGCGGAAGATATAAGGCATGCCCTGTCTTTGATTGGTAAAATAACAGGAACAGTTAACGTTGAAGATATATTAGAAAATTTATTTAAAAGATTTTGTATAGGGAAATGAAGAATATTTTTGATGTTATAGTTGTAGGTGGCGGCCATGCGGGGACTGAAGCTGCATGTGCTGCAGCCAGAAAGGGTGTTTCAGTTTGTCTTTTGACTTCAAATACCAACACTATAGGACAAATGTCCTGTAATCCAGCAATAGGAGGATTGGGAAAAGGTCATATCGTTAGAGAAATTGATGCTTTAGACGGATTAATGGGAAAAGTAATTGATGCATCAGGTATTCATTTTAAACTTTTAAACCAGTCAAAGGGCCCAGCTGTTCATGGTCCAAGAGCTCAAGCTGATAGAAAATTATACTCCCATGAAGTAAAAAAACATTTAAAAAGCTTTAAAAATATTAAAATAATAGAAGAAACAGTAAAAAATCTTAATTTTAACAACAGATCTATAACGGGTCTAGAGTGTCTAAGCGGTTTAATTTTTAATTGTAAATCAATAATTTTAACTACAGGAACATTTTTAGGTGGAGTAATCCATCTTGGAAATAAAAAGACCTCTGCTGGCAGAATTAATGAGCCAGCCGTAAACGGTTTGACTAAAAGCTTTAAATCTTTAGGTTTAAAAACAAGCAGATTAAAAACAGGAACACCACCAAGGCTTATTAAGAATACGATTGATTGGCACAGGCTGGAAAAACAACCCGGGGATAAGTTTCCAATACCCTTTTCATTTATGACAAAAAAAATTGTGCAAAAACAAATAGATTGTGCAATAACGAGAACAACGGAAGAAACACATAATCTTATTGAAAAATCTATTAACTTGTCGCCTGTATATAGCGGTAGCATTACATGCTCAGGACCAAGATACTGTCCTTCTATAGAAGACAAAGTATATAGATTTTCTGAAAGAAAGTCACATCAGGTCTTTTTAGAACCGGAAGGACTAGATTCCACCCTCGTGTATCCAAACGGTATTTCAACCGCATTACCTGAAGATATTCAAATAAAAATGATGGAAACAATTCCAGGATTAGAAAAAGCTGAAATTTCGCAGTTTGGATACGCTATAGAATATGATTATGTAGATCCAAGGTCACTTTTCCGAACCCTACAAGTAAAAAAAATTGACGGGTTTTTTCTTGCTGGTCAAATAAACGGAACCACTGGTTATGAAGAAGCTGCAGGACAGGGTTTGGTTGCGGGAGTAAATGCAGCTAACCATGCTTTAAGAAACAATCAGGAGTTTGTTTTAACAAGAGAAGAATCTTACATAGGTGTAATGATTGACGACTTAGTGACACATGGAGTTCAAGAGCCTTATAGAATGTTTACTTCTAGAGCAGAGTACAGACTTTTACTAAGAGCAGATAATGCAGATCAAAGGTTAACTGAAAAAGGTTATAAATGTGGAATTGTTAATAAAACTAGATACAAAAATTGGAAAAGTAAAGAAAAAGAACTTTATGAAACCAATAGAAAACTAAAAAACTTTATAATAGGCCCTGCTAGATTAAAAAAATTAGGTGTTAGCCCTCCTCGTGATGGAAAAAAGCAAACTGCTATAGATTTGTTACGAAATAAAAATTTTGATCTAAGTGACTTAGAAAGGATTTTTCCCGAAATAAAAAAAATTAATAAAAGTATTTTAAAACAGATAAATATAGATGCCCTTTATTCAGGTTATTTAAAAAGACAAGAAAGTGACATTAAATCCTTTAAAAAGGATGAGAAACTTAGAATACCAAAAGATATTAACTTTAAAGAAATTGGCGGCCTTTCAAACGAAGCTATAGAAAAACTATCTTTAATCAAACCTGAAACCATTTCTCAGGCATCTAGGATATCAGGACTAACGCCTGTTGCAATAGTATCAATTTTAAGGCATATCAAAAGAACAGCTGCCTGATGTCAAGCGTTTTAAGCCGTGAAAGCTGTCAGAATATTCTAGATGTTTCACGTGAAACAATAGAAACTTGTGATATTTATTTAAATGAGCTAATAAAATGGCAAAAAAACCTTAATCTTGTAGGTTTGTCAACGCTACATGATCCTTGGAGGAGGCATATTCTTGATTGTGGCCAAGTTGCGAGGTACATAGAGGATAAAAACGAAGAAATTATTGATGTTGGCTCAGGGGCGGGTTTGCCAGGTGTTATTCTCAGTATTTTGGGTTTTTCAAATGTTTCTATGGTAGAATCCGATTATAAAAAAACCGTCTTTATTTCAGAGGTTTTGAGAAAATGTAAAGTTACAGGAAATGTTTTAAACAAAAGGATAGAAACATTTGATAATTTTTTAAATAAAACACTGGTTTTTAGAGCTTTTGCGTCAATAGAAAAGACTCTTAAATTGTTGTGTGATAAATTAGAATTAAGTACCAAACTAATTTTTTTAAAGGGCAAAAATGCTATTAATGAAAAAAAAAATGCTTTAAAAACGTGGGAAGAATTAAAAATAAAGTATGATTATAAGATAGCCCCCATTATTAAAACTTATACAAGTATTTCAGATAAAGACTCTTTTTTAGTTACGGTAGAGTTTAAGAAAGATTGATAAAATGGTTAAATTTCCTAAAATAATTTCTATATCTAATCAAAAGGGTGGCGTTGGAAAAACAACAACAACCATTAATTTGTCAACTGCTATGGTCTCATTTGACAAAAAATTGCTCATTATTGACCTTGATCCTCAGGGAAATGCTTCAACAGGCTTAGGAATTGATGGAAGAAGTAGGGAAAACAATATCTATAAAGCTCTTACTTCTCAAGAGGATATTAATAAATGTATATTTGAAACATCGATTCCAAATCTGAAAATTATTCCTTCTACAATTGATCTTTCAGCAGTTGAAGTTGAGTTTTCTAATATTGAGAAAAGGGAACTTATCTTAAAAAAGGTTATCAATGAAATAAAGGAAAACTTTGATTATATTTTAATTGATTGTCCACCAAGTCTGGGTTTATTGACAATAAATGCTATGGCTAGCTCAGATGAGATAATTGTACCATTACAATGTGAGTTCTATGCATTAGAAGGTTTATCTCAGCTTTTAAAAACAATAGAATTAATAAAAGTAAAATTAAACCCTAATCTTAAACTAAAAGGAATAGTTTTAACTATGTTTGATTCTAGAAATAAATTATCAAAATTAGTTGAAAATGACGTCAGGGAACATTTTAAAGACAAGGTTTATAAAACAGTTATACCAAGAAATGTTAGAATATCAGAAGCACCGTCATTTGGATTGCCAGTTTTATTATATGACACAGATTGTATGGGTTCTAAGTCCTATGCATCTTTATCTGCAGAATTAATTATACAAGAGGATAATATAGATGGTTGAAAAAAAACAAGGCTTAGGCAGAGGCCTGACATCCCTCCTAGGTGAAAACTTAAGTGAAATTTCATCAAATAATAATAATAATAATGAACAAGTGGCAATCCCAATTGAAAAATTAAAACCAGGGCCTTGGCAAGCAAGAAAAACTTTTAATACTGATGACCTAGAGGATCTCACAAACTCAATAGAATCAAAGGGAATTATTAGCCCAATACTGGTAACCCCAGCAAAAACAAAGGGGGTTGAAGATTTTTATATAATTGCTGGTGAGAGAAGATGGAGAGCTGCGCAACTTGCAAAAATTCATGAAGTTCCAGTAATAATTTTAAAAGATTTAGGTGACGTTGATGCCTCTATAATTTCTTTAATTGAAAATATTCAAAGAAAAGACTTGAATCCAATTGAAGAGGCAAAAGGTTTTAGTGATTTAATTAACAAATACAAATATACACAAGAAAGAGCTGCTAAAGTTGTTGGAAAATCAAGGGTCTATATAACAAATTCATTAAGATTGTTAAAGTTACCAAAAAAAGTAATAATGTTATTAGAGGATGGGACTATTTCTGCTGGCCATGCTAGACTTCTAATAGGTAAAGAAAATGCGCTTGAAATTGCATTAAGAGTAGTAAAATACAAAATTAGTGTTAGAGAACTAGAAAAGATAATCAATAATAAAAAACCAAAAATAACAAAACAAAAAAAGAAAGATATAAATTTAATTGCTTCTTTAAAAAATATTTCCGATAAAATCGGTATAAAGATAAATATTGACTATAAAGATGGATATGAAAAATCAAAAGTTATCTTTTATTGCAACAATTTAGGCCAATTGAATAATTTGATAAATAAACTTGAAAACATTCCTGATGGAAAATAATATAGAACAAAATCAATTACTTAGTTTGAAAACTTTATTAAAAGACGATAAAATTGAAAAAGGCTTAAGGCTAGCAGATCAGTTAATTAAGCAAAAGTATAAAGTTAGAGAAATACATCTCCTTATAAAAAAAACTTTAATTAAAAAAAAGATTATTGACAAAAATCCAGATTTATCGAAATTAGAAAAATTAATTAACAATAAAAAATTTGTTTGCGCTAAATATTTATTTTCCCACAACTCAAAATTTTTTTCCAAATCAGCAAAAGCTCTCTTTTTAGCAGGAACTGCTTTTTCAGAACTAAATGAAATTGATGAAGCAAAAAGACTTTATGATATGGCTATTAAACTTGATTCAACCAATATTAAGATTAGAAAAACGGTATCTACTTTTTACCTGTCAATAGGAGATCTACAGAAAGCTATTCAAGAGTTTAACTTTATAAAAAACCATAACCCACTAGATGGAGAAAACCACAGATTATTATCTAGATCCAAAAAATATTTGAAGTTAGATGATCCACATATAAAAGAAATGGAAGTACTAATATCAGATCCTGAATTAAATAAAGAACAAAGAATTAATATAAACTTTGCTCTTGGTAATATATTTGAAAACCTCAAATCCTATAAAAAAAGTGCAGAATATTACGAATTAGCGAACAATGAACAAGACTCAAGATTAATATATGATTCTAGAAAAGAGGAATATATTTCTGAACTTATAATTAAAAATTTTAATTTAAAAAAAATTAGACAGCTTCAACTAAATAGAAAAAATAATAGACAGCTATTTATTTTAGGAATGCCAAGATCAGGTACAACTTTAGTCGAACAAATTCTTTCATCACATCCCGATGTTTTTGGTGGAGGCGAATTACCGTTTATAGAGAATTATTTGTTGAGTAATAGAGGTTCAATTGGATTAAGAATGCCTGAAATTCTTATTAATCCTTCCCAAAAAGCTATTGAAGAATTTTATAACTATTATAATGAATCTTTAAATTTATTAGATTATAAAAAAAAATATATTACTGATAAAATGCCTGGAAACTTTAAATGGATAGGTTTAATCAAATCAGCTTTTCCCAATTCAAAAATAATACATGTAACTAGGAACATAAAAGATAATTTTTTCTCTATTTATAAAAGTTATTTTGCAAATGATACATGTACATACGCATACAACCCTAAAAATATTGTGAATTATTTCAATATTTACTTAGAAACAATGAGAATTTGGGGGAAATTATTTAGTGATGAAATATATGAGTGTAAATATGAAAGTTTAGTAGATGATTATGAATCTGAATCTAAAAATATTCTAAAATTTTGTAATCTTGATTGGAATAATAATATAAAAAATTATTTTAATAATAAAAGAAAAGTATTAACTGTAAGCTCTGCTCAAATAAGAGAAAAAATTTATAATAGATCTATAAACTCATGGGTAAACTATAAGGATAAACTTGAACCATATTTTAGAGATATAAAATAATTTTACTTTGCAACAATGATTTTTTTTAAAATACACTTCATAAAAATAAGTTGAAAAACTTGTTTAGGTAGTAAGCGTATTTCATAATAGCCTCTTTTCAACTCCCTTAATACGTTTGACAAACTTTTATAAGAAAAACCCTCTCTATAACCATGTATATCTGAAGTTTTATCATTTTGTTCACAAATTGCAGGAGAAACTTGAATAGGTAACAAATCATTGAAAATTTTTGAATTATTTGGGTTAAATAAAAAATGATCAACAGGAACATTCACATTTATACTTCTTTTTACCAAAAACTTTGCGCCTTTAGGTGTAATTATATATCCCCCTCCACCTGAATGTTTTGACATTAAGTAGTGTAATTTAAAAGAATCAAATGTCTTAAATGCTGGACTTAAAAGAACTCTATGCCGAGAATTTCCAAACCTATCACATTTAATAATATTAGAATCAGCTGGAATCCAACTTATATCTTTTAGTAATTTGAAACCAGTTTTTGAGATATAAGAATCATCTTCCAGTATCAGAATGGGGTCATTTTCATTTTCAGCAATGTGTTTCCATAATTTATAATGTGATTGAAAACATGCTAAATCACCTCTTGAAATTTTTCCTATAGGACCATATTGTACAATATTTTTACTAAGTTCTGATAAATCTTCATTTTCTGCGTCAATCGCACTAAACCTTTCAAATTTAAAATCATTTTTATGCAAATGAAAAGAAATTTTTTCTAGCCTATCTTTTCTTCTATCTAAGTTAATTACAAAACACTTAATCATTTTTACTAATTAAGTTTGTGATACCTAACAAAGAATAAGAAAGAAGAGCATTGTCTACATTAGATAAAAATTTCATTTTATTTTCCAATAGTAACAGCCTATCAATTACCTTATTCAAATTTAAATTTTTGCATAAGTTTATACTTTGTTCAAATCTTGGTTTTATTTTCCAAAAAATGTAAGGTGTTGACGCTTGAATTGCTTGCTCAATATTTTTTCCTGAATTGTAAACATCACAAGCAGTTTTAATGTTTACTGACCACCTGATTACAGCTTTTAAGATCTCAATCGAATTTAAACCTGATAAATACAAAACATCAATATTTTTAATTGTACCAATTTTGTTACCACTGAACACAGAGAATACAAGATTATCTATCTCAATTAAACTTGAATCATTGATATATTTTTCCACATCATCATAAGAAATAAATTTTTTTGGATAAATAAAAGACAAAATACTCTCTAATTTTTTTATTGAGTTTAAATGATCATCACCAAAATTTAAACTCAATAAGTTTAAAGCATCGTTTGAAATTGTTACATTTTCTTTAGATAATATTGATGTTATTTCATCCTTAATTTCTCTACCACTTTTTTGGTAACTAGAAATAACAGCACTATATTTATCTTCGCTAATAAGTTTAACAAGAGAGGAAGAGGATGGTAAGTTCTGAGCTAAAATAAATATTTTAGTATTTTCAATGGGGAAACTTTTTAGCAAAACCTTTATAGAATGAAAAATTTTCGTTGATAATTTGTCACCATAAAGCTTTAATATTATTATCCGGCTCTTTTGGTTAAAAGAAATCGTTAAAGCGTCATCAAGGAGTACTGTTGAATTTTTTTCTAAATCCTTTTGTTCTAATTTCGAACAATTAAATGGATCATCTAGGTCTATTTTAGATGAGCTAATTAAACTATCAAATCTTGAACATGATAATCCATAGTCAGTTCCTGTAAAAAGAAAAAGATTTAATGAACCATCATGTTTCAATATAAATCTATCAATATCACTATCTTTTATTTTCATAATCTAACTTGACTGTGCCCATTCAATTAATCTAACTAAAATATCATTGGCTATAGATACCCCCAATCTTTTTCTAGCATTTCTCTCTGATTGATCACGGGAAAACAAAGAGTCTATAGGGGCCACGAGAGAATTTCTTGCAAAAGAGCCCTCGTAAACAACATTTGAGGTCTTATTATCTATAATTTTAAAACTAGTAGATATTTCAATTTTCCTTATAGAGTTGGATAGTAAACTTCTTTCAATATCTTCATTAATATTCAATATAAGTTTAAAGTTTTTTTTAGATATTTCATTGTCATTATAAATAATTAAATTATTTTGAATTCTTTTTTTAATAAGGTCTGATATATATGTATTATTTGCCTCTATTTCTATGTTAGAAAGTTTACTATAAACACCACTATTGGTATTATTGGTAAAAGAACAACCAATCAGAAAACAACTTATTAAAAGAAGTCTAAATAACAATATTTACTATCCTTTCAGGAATAACAATTACTCTTCTTGGTCTATTATTTTTAAGGTGTTTTTTAATTATTTCCAACGATAAAGCTAAATTTTCAATTTCTTTATTGGAAAGAGATTTATCATATGTGATTTTTGATCTAAGTTTTCCGTTTATTTGAACGCCAACTGTAACTTGATCGGTATCAAGAAATTTTCTGTTGGCTTTCGGCCATTTAATATTACAAACTAAATCCTTTTGCAAAAGCATAGACCATATTTCTTCTGCATGATGAGGAGCAAATGGAGAAAGCAATTGGGATAGAATTTTTAAACCAAAAAATCTAATATTCAGGTCGATGTTGTTTTTTACATTAAGACGTGAAAGACTGTTGGTTAACTCATATAGTTTTGCAATACAAACATTAAAATTAAATTTTTCAATACCTTCGGTAACATCATTTATAGTTTGGTGAATTTTTATTAGAGGAATAGTGTTTTTATCAATATTATCTAGATCAACCATTTCTTTTGGCTTTTTAGTCTCTTCTACCATCCTAATCAGTCTATTCAAAAACTTAAAAGATCCTTCAACACCGGAGATGTTCCATTCCATATCTCTTTCAGGTGGAGAATCAGATACCATGAAAAGTCTAGCCGTATCAGATCCATATTTTTTCACAATAGATAGGGGGTCAACCACATTTTTTTTAGATTTACTCATTTTCTCAATTCGGCCAGGAAGGACTTCCTGATTATTAGTTTTGTGGTAAAATTTATTATTTTTTTTAACAACATTATGAGGGAATAACCATTCTCCATCTTTAGATTTATAGGTTTGATGACAAACCATTCCTTGAGTCATTAATCCTTTAAAAGGTTCAGAAGAAGATACATAACCACATTTTTTTAGAGCTCTTGTAAAAAACCTTGAATACAGTAAATGCAACACTGCGTGTTCAACTCCTCCAATGTATTGATCAACTGGCATCCAATAATCAGCGATTGATTTGTTAAAATGTATTCCTTTATTAGGATCGGTAAATCTTATAAAGTACCAAGACGACTCAAAAAAGGTATCAAATGTATCAGTTTCTCTCTCAGCAGAAGAGTTGCATTTCGGACATTTAACATGTTTCCATGTAGGGTGTTCATCTAAAGGGTTACCAAGACAATTTAAATCAATATCATCTGGTAAAATTATAGGAAGTTGATCATCTGGAACAGGAACTGTTCCACAAGAAGTACAATTAATCATTGGTATGGGGCAACCCCAATATCTTTGCCTAGAAACACCCCAATCTCTAAGACGCCATGTTATACTTGAGGAGCCTTTATTTAATTCAACTAGTTTTTTTACTGATAACTTTTTTGCTTCATCAACAGATAATCTGTTTAAAAAACTTGAATTAATCATTATCCCATCGTCAGTAAAAGCTTCATCGCTAATTTTAAATTTACTGCCACCAAATTTTTGAGGTTGAACAACGGGTAAGACCGGTAGGTTATATTTCTTTGCAAAATCTAAATCTCTTTGGTCATGAGCGGGGCATCCAAATATCGCTCCTGTCCCATACTCCATTAGTACAAAATTAGCAATGTAAACAGGAATTTTAATTTTGTTATCAAAAGGATGAGTCACCAATAATTTGGTTTTAAAACCTTTCTTTTCAGCTTTTTCAATGTCAGCTTCTGAGGTTGAACTTCTATTACATTCTTCAATAAAAAATTTAACGCTATCATTTTCTTTAGATAGATTTAAGGAAATAGGATGAGATGGAGCTAATGCAATAAATGATGCTCCAAACAAAGTATCAGGTCTGGTTGTAAAAACCTTAATTTTTTCTGTGCTATCTACTATATCGAAATTTATTTTGGCACCAAATGATTTGCCTATCCAATTATTTTGCATAAGCTTAACTCTTTCAGGCCATTCAGAAAGATTTTCTATCGTTTGGAGAAGATCATCAGCATACTCTGTCATTTTTAAAAACCACTGATTAAGTAGTCTTTTTTCAACAGGTACATTAGACCTCCATCCTTTACCGTCTATTACTTGTTCATTTGCTAAAACCGTTTTCTCAACAGGGTCCCAATTTACCCAGCTTTCTTTTTTATAAGCCAGTCTATGTTTAAAAAAGTCTAAAAACATTTTTTGCTCAAATTTATAATATTCAGGATCACATGTTGAAATCTCTCTGCTCCAATCATATGACAAGCCCATGCTCTTTAACTGACTTCTCATGGTGTTAATATTTTGATTTGTCCATTCACCTGGATGAGTATTATTTTCTTTTGCAGCATTTTCTGCTGGGAGACCAAAGGAATCCCAGCCCATTGGATGGAGTACATTATAACCAGATGCCTTCTTATAACGTGCTACAACATCACCTAAGGTATAATTCCTAACGTGACCCATATGGATATTACCACTTGGATAAGGAAACATTTCCAAAACATAATATTTGGGTTTTTTTTCGTTTATATTATTTGATGCTAAGAAACAGGCCTTTTCTTCCCACTTTTTTTGCCATTTCTTCTCTAAGTCAATTTTATTTTCTGCAGGTTTCATTAATTAAATTTAATTATTATTTCTTAATTCTCTGGCTCTTGACAAGATTAAATCCTCAATTTTTCTTGCTAATCCATCACTATATCCGTCTGAAACCCATTTTTTATTTTCAAACTTTTCTCTTGTTACACTTACCTTAATAGAAGTTGCTTTTAACTCAGAACTTGAAAAAGAAACAACAATTTTACTCCTAATATTATTGTTATTTTCATTTATAAACCAATTGGTTGTTATTACTCCACCAAAAGGATCAATGCTTTGAAAAGACATAAAATCAAGAATATCCAAACTAGATTTCCAGAGCAACTCATTTATTGGCAAAGAAGATAAATTATTATTATTTTTGGAGTTTGAAAGACTTTGGTTATTAGCACTAAAAGAACCTGTTTCTGTAGAAAACTTTAGCGGTCCCCCAAAAATTGATTCTCTTTTTGGCTCAGGAAAAGGTTCTGTTAAATTAATACTTGAACATGAAACTAATGAAAAAACTAAAAAAATATATAAAAACCTTATCATTACAAACTCTTTATAGGTTAATGATTTAAATTAATTTTTATATTTATAATTAAAGAAAGGCAAACATAAAAAAAGCGAGGCGTTAAAGCCCCGCTTTTAATTTCTAATAAGAACTAATTAGAATGTCATTTGTAATTCTGCTGAAGAAACAGAACCCCCTGCTGCTCCAGTATCTTCCGAACCAATTTCAAATTGCATACCTGGAACAATTGTGTAAGTAGCAGAATATGCTGAAGTATTTGCATCACTACCTTGGAAACCGATTACAAGACCACCAGCTGTATATGCAGCTGAATATGTTGTAATGTCAACAGCAGCAGCAGCTTCGTTCTGAACACTATTTGCAACTACAACTAGTGAGCCAATAGTAGCTTTAACACCCATAGCAGTTTGATCTAAAGATGATGTGTTGTCACTATATACATCACCACCGATTGTCATGGCCATACCGCCCATATCAGTTGTGAAAGAAGCACCAAACATTGTATCACCAGCATTATTCATAGATGCACCGATACCCATACCTGCAACAGTTGCTCCTAAAGAAATAGCACCAGCATTATCGCTAGCATTTGAAGCGCCGTCACCAGAAATATCTGCAGATGCAGCATTACCGTTTAGACCTGGTGATTTTTCATTTTGATCAATATCACCAAAAGTAACACTAATTGCATCAGACTTAATAGTAAGTTCACCAGCATTGCCCATATTATTGTTTGATAATGACAAAACCATACCGTTATCAAAAGTCTTTGATACACCAATAGCTGTAGAAACATCTACAGAAGTATTTCCATCATCAGCAATTTGAACTTTCGCAGTACCTGAAAGAGTAAAGTCAGTTGCATTAGCACTAACAGCAAGAGCTGTAACACCAACAGTTGTTAATAAAATTTTACGCATGAGAATTCTCCCTTAATTAAATTACGCGTTATTTGCAATATTGCATTATTGACATATATATATATATAAAATTAGTATATTAAACAAAAGCTTTCTAAAAAAATTGTCACACTTTTAAATATTACTGTTGCACATTAGCAACAACTTAATTTTAACTCTTTTAAATTTCATGAAAACCATATGGCTAGTCAAATTAATGATAATTACCAAAAAATTTTAAATAAAATTAAAAATTCATGTTTAAAATCTAATAGAAACCCAAAAACGGTTAATTTAACTGCAGTTTGTAAACGTCAGCCATTAATTAAAGTAAAAGAAGCAGTTGAGCTAGGTATTAAATGTTTTGGAGAAAATAGAGTTCAAGATGCACAAAAAAGATGGTCAAGCATCAAAGTAAAAAACATAAATCTTAAGTTTATTGGCCCTCTTCAAACAAACAAATCAGAGAGCGTAATCCAATTATTTGACGAGGTGCAATCTTTAGACAGAATTAAACTTGCTATGAGTCTTAGCAAAGCTCAGTCAAAAATAAATAAAAAAATAAATTTCGTTTTACAGGTTAATACTGGAAATGAGAAACAAAAATCAGGGATTATGGCAAATGAGGTAGAAGATTTTATGCATGCATGTAAAACTAATTATGGATTAGATATAAAGGGTCTAATGTGCATACCGCCAATAAACGAAAACCCCGCACTTCATTTTGCATTTATGTATAAAATTTTCAAAAAAAATAAATTAGATATCCTATCTATGGGAATGAGTAATGATTTTGAAACAGCAATAGAGTTTGGTTCAACAGATATAAGAATAGGATCAGAGCTGTTCGGGCAACGTTTAGAAAAAGAAAAATTCTGAAGTTTTATAAATTGTGTCCAGAACGAACTCTTTTTGTTTTTAAATAATTTTTAGCTTCATTGGACACATCTACTTTTAATTGAATGCATTTTTCTACAATTATTCCGTTCTTTTCCAGTTGTGTCAATTTATCCGGATTGTTTGTAAGTAATTTAATTTTTTTTAAACCAAGCTGCTTAAGCATTTCACTTGCAGAAAAATAATCTCTTTGGTCAGAATCAAACCCTAATGCCAAATTCGCATCAACTGTATCAAGTCCATGAAATTGAAAATCATAAGCTCTTATTTTATTAAAAAATCCTATATTTCTACCCTCTTCAGGCATATATAGAATTATTCCACCATTTAGTGACATTTTTTTTATAGCAGATTTGAGTTGTGAACCACAATCGCATTTTAGTGAATCAAAAAGGTCTCCAGTTATACATTGAGAATGAATTCTAACTAAAGGAATTTTTTGTTCATCTCCATTTTTAAAAATTAAAGCAAAATATTCTTTTTTTCCATTTAAAGATCTAAATCCAACAATTTCAGTTTTTTTACAAAGCTGCAGTGGTAGTTTAGTTCTTGAAATTAGTTTTATTTTATCGTTATTTTTAGAATTAATTATTAGATCTGATTGATCAATTACAGTTATTTTTTTTAATTTAAAATCATTATTCCTAAGAATAACCTCATTACTTAGATTTCCGAATATAACTGATGGTATTGAGTGATCTTTTCCCATTAAATTTAAAATATTTAAAATTTCAGCTCTTTTTTCAAATGATATTATTGCTTTGTCAATTAGATTGGTATCTACATTATTTCTAGAAACAGATAGCGTGTGACATAAAGAAGCGCTTAATTTATTAGCAAATGAAATTTGGTACAAATCATTATTAAATGACTTCTTAAATAAGTATTCCATTCTATTTTTATTAAGAATTATAGATAGACTAGAATTAGAAAAACCTTCCATCATTAATAAACTTTCTTCGGTAATTGTTTCCGATGA
>CABYVI010000007.1 GCA_902522415.1 uncultured SAR116 cluster alpha proteobacterium
GATATTCTTAATGTTTGGAGGCCGTGGGTTACAGCAAGAATAGGAAACTCTCTAGAGAAACTATCCTCAATAGTGGATGATCAAGCTGCTTTTGCTTCTGCTATAAAAAAAGTGATTAATAATCTAGAGGACAATCTTGCTGATCCAAATTCAAGTGAAGATGAAGATAATGAAAATGATGAAGATAATAATGAAAACGAAGAAGAAAATGATAATCAACAGTCAGCCCTTGGAGAAGATACGAGTGAAAGTAGTGGTGAAGATGATGAAGAAACTGAGTTTGGTGAGAGTGAAGGAATTGATAGTTCAGATGAGGGAGAGACTGGCGAAACTGACAGTGATATGCCAGGAAACCCATCTTCTATCAAGCAATTAGATGAAAATCAAAATCAACCTTTTTATAAGGTGTATACATCACAGTTTGATGAAATTGTTAATGCACAAGAACTTTGCGATTTTGAAGAACTGAGAAGACTAAGATCACAACTTGATAGACAACTTGAATCTCTTCAAGGTATCGTTTCAAAATTAGCCAATCGTCTTCAAAGAAAACTTCTAGCTAAACAAAACCGTTCATGGGAGTTTGATTTAGAGGAAGGCATTTTAGATGCAGGTAGATTGTCAAGAGTTGTTACTCAACCTCTATTCCCTTTATCATACAAAATGGAAACTGACATAAATTTTAGAGATACAGTTGTAACACTACTAATAGACAACTCAGGTTCTATGAGAGGAAGGCCTATTACTATAGCAGCTTTATCTGCTGATATTTTGTCAAGGACATTAGAAAGATGCTCAGTTAAGGTTGAAGTGCTTGGTTTTACTACAAAAGCTTGGAAAGGAGGTCAAACGAGAGAAAAATGGCAAAATGATGGAAGAATGAATAACCCAGGACGTCTTAACGATTTAAGGCATATTATTTATAAGGCAGCTGAGGAGCCTTGGAGACGTGCTAGAAATAATTTGGGTTTAATGCTGAGAGAAGGTATTTTAAAGGAGAATATTGATGGAGAAGCTCTTGATTGGGCACACAAACGTCTTTTATCAAGATATGAGGAAAGAAGAATATTAATGGTTATTTCCGATGGAGCTCCAGTTGACGATTCTACATTATCTGCAAATTCAGGAAACTATTTAGAATCACATTTGAGAAGTGTAATTAATAATATTGAAAACAAATCTCCTGTTGAATTACTAGCAATAGGAATAGGTCATGATGTAACAAGATACTACTCAAAAGCTGTTACACTTACAGATGCTGAACAACTTGGTGGAGCTGTTACTGAACAATTGGCTAACCTATTTGAAGAAAAAACTTATAGTCGGATGAAAAAAGTATCTTAAATTATTTATTTTTTTCCTTGGCTTCTAAGATTTCCGTTCTTAATTTCTGTGCTTTTATTGGTAGAGAGGATTTGGAGCTACCTAATAAATAGGAATCTATTCCACCTTTTTTTTCTACTGTTCTTATTGTTGAAGCAGCAACCCTGAACTGAAGAGTTTTTCCTAAAGTTGAACTATGCATAGAACTCTTTTGAAGATTAGGCAAAAATCTTCTTCTAGTTCTGTTGTTAGCTTTACTGACATTGTTACCTGTCAGTACTGACTTACCCGATAATTCACATACTCTAGACATTTTAATCTCCAAAATTTAATTTTATATATGATAGTGTGACCTAATCGTCAAGGATAACTAAATTTATAGTAAAAAAAAATTTAAACAAAAGATTTAAGTATGAAAGTTTTATAATAATTAATTGATCAACAAAACACTTTCAATTTAGAAATCCTTGCCAAAATCATCTTATAATGGCAAATCTTAGTGAAATAATTTGTGAAAGAAACTTAAGTTATGACGGCACTTACATGGATAGATGGTTCTTGGATAGAGGGCAACCCTCCAATCCTTGGCCCAATGACGCAATCAACTTGGCTAGGGTCTCTAGTTTTTGATGGAGCCAGAAGAATTAACGGTAAATATCCTGACTTGGATCTTCATTGTAAAAGATTAATCAAAAGCTCCGAAAGAATGGGACTTAATTCTCCTAAATCTGCAGAGGAAATATTAAGTCTTTGTTTAGAAGGTTGTAAAAAATTTAAAATTGAGGAAGATTTATATATTAAACCTATGATATGGGCAGAGGATGGAATAGGAATAATAGCACCTGATCCAGATAGCACTAGATTAGCTGTTTGCATATTTCCTGCAGCACTTCCAGAAGGTGGAATGACCGCTTGCTTATCAAGTTTCATTAGACCCATGGAAAAAGCCGCACCTACTGACGCAAAAGCAGCATCTCTTTATGCAAATACTGGAAGAGCTATAAGAGAAGCTAGAGCCAAAGGATTTGATAACTGTGTTATTTGTGACCACGAAGGTTACGTTGCAGAATTTACTGTTGCTAACCTATTTATAGTTAAAGATAACATTGTATATACACCTAAACCCACAGGAACTTTCTTGGTTGGAATAACAAGATTTAGAGTAATAAACCTTTTATCATCATCAAAAATAAAAGTGGTTGAAACTAAGATCAAACCAAATGAATTACTAGAAGCAGACGAAATGTTTTGTTCTGGCAATTATGTTAAATTAAGAAAAATAGATAAATACGAAAATAAAGTTTTTGGAGAATCACCAATATTTGACACTGCTCATAATTTATATTGGGAATGGATGAAATCTATTTAAGTTTTCCTGAAAGAGCGTCATTAATTAGATCTATAGTTTGAGTTATGCCAAATAATGCAATAAAAGAACCCATTCTTGGGCCATCACTTTGACCTAGTAAAATCTCATACAAACTTTTGAACCAATTCCTTAGATTGTCAAAATTATTTTCTTTTCCTATGGAAAACACTAATTTTTGAATATCTTCACCTGTTGATGTCTGCGTTAGTTTTCCCAAACCTAATGAAAGTTCTTTGAGAGCCTTTTTTTCTTGATCATTAGGTGCTCTATAAACTTTATTTGGTTTAATCATATCATTATAATAAGCTACAGAAAAGTTAACCATTTGTTCTAAGAATTTATTTTTACTATCAATAGTACCAGGTGCATATTTTTCGATAAAGCCCCAAATAATTTGTGGATCTTCAGCATGGCATACAGATGCTAAGTTTAATAGAAGAGAAAATGAAATTGAAATATCGTTACTTGGAACTTGGTTTGGCTGAATATTATGAACATAAAGAGAAGGATTATTAATTTTTTCTTCTTCAGTTTGAAACTTAAAGTTTTTTGAATGAGATATATATTCATCAACAGATTTTGGTATAGCATCAAAATATAATCTTTTCGCTCGCTTTGGATTTCCGTACATAAAATATGACAAAGATTCTTGTGGTCCGTAATTTAACCACTCTTCGATTGTTAATCCATTGCCTTTTGATTTAGAAATTTTTTCTCCATTTTGGTCAAGAAAGAGTTCATAATTAAAGCCTTCTGGAGGGACAGATCCAATTTGCTTGTTGATTTTACTTGACAATGTTACTGAATCAATGAGATCTTTTCCAGCCATTTCATAATCAACACCTAGAGCTGACCAACGCATAGCCCAATCGCATTTCCATTGCAACTTACAAGAACCACCTGTTACAGGTACTGTTATAACTTCTTCGTCAATTGGATCTTTATATGAGATTGATGCATTTTGAGGATTGATTTCAATAATTGGAACTTCAAGAACTTTACCAGTTTTTTTACAAATCGGTAAAAATGGAGAGTAAGTTTTTTGTCTTTCCTCCCCTAAGGTGGGCAAAATAATATTTATTATTTTGTCATAGTTGTTAAGAATTTTTAAAAGAGTTTCATCAAATAGTCCACTCTTATAGCATTCAGTTGCACTATAAAATTCATAGTCAAACTCAAAGCTATCCAAGAAAGACCTTAAACGAAAATTATTGTGTTCTCCAAATGAATCATGTTGACCAAATGGATCAGGGACTTTGGTAAGCGGAATCCCAATGTAATTTTTCATATTCGCCTGATTGGGAACATTTGTTGGAACTTTTCTTAACCCGTCCATATCATCTGAAAAACATATTAATTTTGATGGTTTATTTGATAGCAAAGAAAACGCTTTCCTAACCAAGTTAGTTCTATAAACTTCACAAAATGTTCCTATGTGAGGTAGACCAGAGGGTCCATAACCAGTTTCAAAAATTATTGTTTTTTCATTAAATAATTTGCCAATCCTTTGAATTATTTTTTGTGCTTCTTGAAAAGGCCATGAATTAGAATTTTCAAGAATTTTTTTGTCAAATGTATTAATATTGATGGCTGAAGTCATATATCACAATTTTGTTTTCTTTAATGGGTATATATAGTTTTTTGAAAAAAATAAAATCTAAAAATAAAAAGGCCGGCAAAAAGCCGGCCAATTATAAAGTATTTGGTGTAATTACATCATGCCGCCCATGCCACCCATGCCGCCCATGCCACCCATGCCGCCCATGCCGCCCATATCTGGAGCGCCACCAGCTGCTGACTTAGGTTCTGGTGCATCAGTAACCATAGCTTCAGTTGTTATCATCAAAGCAGCTACAGATGCAGCATTTTGCAGTGCATTTCTTACAACTTTAGTTGGATCGATAATACCAGCCTTAATCATATCTTCATATTTACCAGACTGTGCATTAAAACCCATATTTTTATCTTTAGATTCCATCAATTTACCAACAACTACTGATCCATCTTCACCTGCATTGTCTGCAATTTGGCGTGCTGGGGCTTGAATTGCCTTTCTAACAATGTTGACACCAACTTTTTGATCATCATTATCAGTTTTAATGTTGTCAAGAGAACTAGAAGCTTTAACCAAAGCAACACCACCACCAGCGACAATACCTTCCTCAACGGCAGCTCTCGTAGCATGCATTGCATCGTCAACTCGATCTTTTCTTTCTTTAACTTCGACCTCTGTTGCACCACCAACTCTAATGACTGCAACACCACCAGCTAACTTAGCAAGTCTTTCCTGGAGTTTTTCTTTATCATAATCAGAAGTTGTTTCTTCAATCTGAGCTCTTATTTGACCAACTCTAGCTTGGATTTCTTTTTTAGTACCAGCTCCGTCTACTATAGTTGTATCTTCTTTAGTGATTTCAACTTTTTTAGCAGTTCCCAATTGATCAAGTGTTACATTTTCAAGCTTAATTCCAATATCCTCAGAAATTAACTCACCGTTTGTAAGGATTGCAATATCTTCTAACATTGCTTTTCTTCTGTCGCCAAAACCTGGGGCTTTAACAGCTGCAATTTTCAATCCGCCTCTTAATTTATTAACAACTAATGTTGCAAGAGCTTCGCCTTCAACTTCTTCAGAAATTATCAATAAGGATTTTCCAGATTGAACTACTTTTTCTAAAAGTGGCAACATATCTTGAAGATTGGAAATTTTCTTTTCATGAAGCAAAATATATGGATCTTCCATTACGACACGCATTTTTTCAGCATCAGTTACAAAATATGGAGAAAGGTAGCCACGATCAAATTGCATGCCTTCTACAACATCTAATTCTGTGTCTAAGGATTTTGCTTCTTCAACAGTGATAACACCTTCATTCCCAACTCTTTCCATTGCTTTAGCAATCATTTCACCCATTTCAGATTCACCATTAGCGGCAATAGTTCCAACCTGAGCTACTTCATTTGATTTCCCGATCTTATTTGATTGTTTTTCTAAATTTGCAACAACCTGAGAAACTGCTAGATCAATACCCCTTTTTAAATCCATAGGGTTCATGCCTGCTGCAACTGATTTTGAGCCTTCTCTAACAATTGCTTGAGCAAGCACAGTTGCTGTTGTTGTTCCATCACCAGAAACATCATTCGTCTTGGATGCTACTTCACGAACCATTTGTGCACCCATATTTTGAAATTTATCTTGTAGTTCTATATCTTTAGCTACTGTTACACCATCCTTAGTAGTTCTTGGCGCACCGAATGATTTATCAAGCACTACATTTCTACCTTTGGGACCAAGTGTTACTTTTACAGCGTTTGCCAGAATGTCAACACCTTCAAGCATTCTTGTTCTAGCTTCAACACCAAATTTAACGTCTTTAGCTGCCATTTTTTTCTCTCTCTTTAATTATAGTTAGTTTTCAAATAATAAAGCGTTTACATCACGCCCATAATGTCAGATTCTTTCATTATTAGGTAATCCTCACCATCGATTTTTACCTCTGTACCTGACCATTTTCCAAAAAGAACAGTATCACCTGCCTTTACATCAAGGGGCATAATTTTACCACTATCGTCTCTAGCACCATTACCAACAGCAATGATTTCGCCCTGCATGGGCTTTTCTTGAGCACTATCGGGTATAATAATACCACTTGCAGTTTTTTCTTCACCGTCAAGGCGCTTGACTACAACTCGGTCATGGAGTGGCCTAAATTTCATAGAATTCTCCTTATTTACATTAGTTTATTTTGATTTAGCACTCTCACCATGAGAGTGCTAAGGACAAATAGCTATTAATTGTTTTTTTTTCAAGACTTAAATTAAAAAAATTTATTTTTTTTTAAATCTTTTCAAACTCCAAGTTTTTTCTTAAGTGATAAAGACGATGTGATATATTGAAACTTATTTCTTTATTAGGATAAAATAATCATGTGCAGATTATGAAATTAAAGTGAATTTATGAATCCTGAGAGAAACAATTTTAGTTTTCCAGTTTCATCAATTAATGCGCTCAATATTACGCCTTGTTTTATTAATTTAACACTTTATATCAAAATAATTATAATAGATTATTTAAAAAAATGGACACTTCATTTCAAAATATAAATATCAGAATTTCAATTTGGCTTTTTGTAATAAGCTTCTTGGTTGTTGTGATGATCTTTATTGGAGGTGCAACTAGATTGACAGGAAGTGGGCTTTCAATGGTTGAATGGAGACCATTTCTAGGTTTTTTGCCACCACTAACTGATAAAGAATGGTTTAGAATTTTTGAACTATATAAACTATCGCCTGAATTTAATCACATTAATTCTTGGATGGGGCTTTCAGATTTTAAATATATTTTTTTCTGGGAGTATTTTCATAGGGTTTGGGGCAGATTAATAGGTTTATCCTTTTTGATTCCATTTGTATATTTTCTATTTAGAAAAAATCTCGAAGGTCGAACATTATTTTCAGCCTCATTGATATTACTACTCATATGTGTCCAAGGAATTATAGGGTGGTGGATGGTTAAATCTGGCCTAAATGAAATACCTTCAGTTTCTCAATATAGATTATCTGTTCATTTAAGTATGGCTTTTATAATTTTAGGTATCTCATTTTGGACGGCTCTTGATTTATTTGAAGGCAAGGTTGAAAACTTAAAATTTATTGATATTGTTCCACTAATATTTATCTCGTTAACAATAATAGCCGGAACTTTTGTATCGGGTATGGATGCTGGACTTGTATATAACACTTTTCCATACATGGGAGATAATATTGTTCCAATTGAATATGGTTCTCTTGGTATTATGGACCCATTTGAAAACCCAGTTTCAGCACAATTTCACCATAGGTTACTTGCTTCTTTTACACTAATTATAATTATTATTTATTTCATTAATTACATCCTCAAAAACACTCTTAATTTGAGAATTATTTTTCTTTCATTTGCAATAATTTGCCAATTTATTTTAGGTATATTTACTTTAATATACTCAGTTCCAATAGTTTTAGGTGTAATGCACCAATTTGGAGGTGTATTACTTTTCTTGAGTGCATTATGGTTGCTACATATTCCAAAAAGGAATTAAACATTTAAATAACGAGCATTGTTAACTTTTGCTAAATTCAAAAATGTCCGTATGATGTTATTTTAAAGGCTTTACTTTTCTTATGTTCAATTCTTTCAATTGATCATCAAAAACTTCAGAAGGTGCACCCATCATAAGGTCTTCTGCTTTACCATTCATAGGAAACAAAATTACTTCTCTAATATTAGGCTCATTAGCAATAAGCATAACTATCCTATCAATCCCTGGTGCAAATCCTCCATGTGGAGGTGCGCCGAATTTAAAGGCGCTTATCATCCCTGAAAAATTACTATCAACGGTTTCTTTTGGATATCCGGCGATTTCAAAAGCTTTATACATTACTTCAGGTAAATGATTTCTTATAGCACCTGAAGATAACTCTACACCGTTGCACACCAAATCATACTGCCATGCTTTTATATCTAAAGGTTTTTGATTATTAAGGGCATCTAAGCCACCTTGGGGCATTGAAAAGGGATTGTGTGAAAATTCTACTTTACCTTTATCATCTAATTCATACATTGGGAAATCGACTATCCAACAAAACCTATAACCTGAAGTTTCTGATATACCTTGATCAAAACCAATCTTTACACGTGCTTTTCCAGCAAGATCAGCTGCATCTTTTTCATTAGAACATGAGAAAAATGCAGCATCCCCATCTTGAAGACCAAGCCTATTTTTTATTTCTTCAGATTTTTCTTTCCCAAGAGCACTTGCAACTGGACCCTTGGCTTCACCTTCACCATAAATTATATATCCCATGCCTGGAGCTCCCTCTCCTTGAGCCCAGCTATTCATTCTATCAGCAACTGATCTGCTCCCACATTTAGGACCTGGTATTGCCCTTACAACAGCTTTTTTAGAAGAAATCAACTTTGCAAAAAGAGAAAAACCACTGCTGTCAAAGATATCAGTTACATCAGAAATTTTTATAGGGTTTCTTAAATCAGGTTTATCTGTACCGTAGTAAAGCTTAGCATCAGCATAAGTAAGTCTTTGAAAGGGTTTCTCAAGTTTTAAATTTGTGAACTCTTCAAAAACACCCCCTATAACAGGTTCAACTGCATTAAAAACATCTTCTTGCTCTACAAAACTCATTTCTAAATCAAGCTGATAAAATTCCCCAGGACTTCTATCAGCTCTACTATCTTCATCTCGAAAACATGGTGCAATTTGAAAGTATTTATCAAAACCTGAAACCATTATTAATTGTTTAAATTGTTGCGGTGCTTGAGGCAGCGCATAAAACTTTCCTGGATGAAGTCTTGCTGGAACAAGAAAATCTCTTGCTCCTTCAGGACTAGACGCAGTTAAAATTGGTGTCTGAAATTCTATAAAGCCTTGATCGATCATCCTGCGTCTAATTGACTGTATAACAGATGATCTTAATATTATATTATTATGCAGCCTTTCTCTTCTAAGGTCTAAATACCTGTATTTGAGTCTAATCTCTTCTCCAGCATCGTCATCAGAATTCACTTGTAAGGGTAGAGTTTCTGAAGTGGAAAGAATTTCTAACTCACTTATTTGAATTTCGATTTCACCCGTCGGTAATTTTTCATTAATTGTTTCATCAGTTCTTTTAACTAATTTTCCTGACACTTTAATTACTGACTCAACTTTTAACGGTTCCACTAACTTAAAGACATCTGACTCCATGTCAGTAACACATTGAGTAATTCCATAATGATCTCTTAAATCAATAAATAGAAGCCCACCATGATCTCTTTTACGATGAACCCAACCTGAAATTTTTACTGTTTCACCAACATTGTTCGCTCTTAGCTCTGAGCAATTGTGAGTTCTATAATGGTTCATATATTTTCCTAATATTGATAATTTAGTTTATTTTTGTCGTCTTCTATTTACTCTTCTTTTAATTCCTTGTCTTTCTCTTAGTTTTTCTAAGAGCGCCCATCTTTCAGCATCAGACATAGAGGGCCATTTAGCAATCTCTTTTGTAGTTCTAAAGCAACCATCGCAAAATCCTGTAGACTTATTTAATTTGCATATACTTATACATGGTGATGTAAGATTTTTCATTTAAAGCACATCATTAATAATATTTTCAAATACTATCAAGATAAATTTATCCATTAAATAAATATTTAATAGTTTAGTTTACAATTTGTTAAAACAAAAATAATTAATATTTTATAATAAATATTCTAACCCTATTTAAAAACTAAGAAAATTTAATTTTTTTGCTTATAAATTCATAGAAGCTTTCCTTTGATCTGCTGGAAATATATCTATTATTCCAATTAATTTTTAATTGAAGAGCTTTGATGATTTCTAAATCTGTTTTTATATTAGTCTTTGTTAAATAATAATATCTCCATTTTTTATATGAATTATCTACTAATTTACTAAATTTTTTTTCTGCTGTTTTACTGCTTTTATTGAGCCAAAGCTCATACTTAGCATTTAATGGTTGTTTGTATCTATAGTGAATTTTTTTAAGTAATCTAATTGCGTGAATTACATCTTGAGTTGGTCCTTCAGGAAAAGGTCCTGCAAATTTTCTATTTACAAGCGGATGGAAACTACCAGGGATCACACCAAAATGTTTAATTTGAATATTAGATCCTGGGTCTAACAAACAAACATGCTCACCCTTATTATTAAATATTTCAGTTTTTGCAAATGCAACTCCATATCTTAAAGCAATAGGGACTAATTCCTTGAGATAGTTCTGTGACCAAGTATCATCAGCATCTAAAAATCCAACTAATTTTCCTTTTGCTGCCTTTATTCCTCTATTTCTTGCCTGACCAGCACCTGTCATGATTTTTCCTGAGGCTTTTAGTAACTTAATATTTCTATCTAATTTTTTAAACTCATCATATAATAACCCATCATCAACAGAAATAATGATTTCAATCTTTTCATAAGCAAATTTCTGATTTCTAATAGAATTTATTGCCCTTGCTAATGTTTTATGAGCTTTAAAAACTGGAATTATTACCGACACTTCAGGGGTTTTAAATTTCATTTTATATTTAGTACTATATTTTTTTAAAATATATTATTATCTATAAAACAAAGTAACTAGATATCAAATATTCAATGGAATTTTATACTCCTAAATACAATGAAGAAAAAATTGAGGAGCTAGAATTAGCTCTTTCAAAAGAAGTTCTTAAAACAAGAAACTTCAAATATTTATCAGGAGTTAAGAAAACCACTCGAGAAAAATCTTTATTAAAAAATATAGGTGATTTAACCTTTGATGCGACCAGGCATTGCATATCGGATAAAGCAATTGAAATTGCAAGACAAATTTTTGATGAAGTTAAAACCAAAAATTTTCTTGAGGCCATTTGGAGTGGAAATATTGTTAATAAAACAGAAAATATGCGAGCTCTTCACCCTGCTTTAAGAGCTCCCAAAAAAAGTTTTTTTCCAACATCTATATCTAATGAAGTTCATGCACAAAGAGAAAAACTATTTAAGGTTTCAGAAAGTATTAGAAACGGTAAATTAAGATCTTTTTCTGGTGAAAAATATACCTCACTACTTGTTTTAGGTATAGGAGGATCAGATCTCGGACCTAGAATGGCTGTAAAGGCTCTATCCAGTTTTTCTGAGAGTATTAATGTAAGTTTTGTCTCTAATATAGATCCTGCTGAACTATCAAACCAAATTCTCCATTTAAATCCTAAAAAAACTTTGGTTATTATTTCATCCAAGACATTTACTACTTTAGAAACCATATCTAATGCCAATGCCGCATACGAATGGATGTCTAAGTGCATAGGTGAAGATGGAGCTAGATTCCAAAGATTAGGAGTTACTGCAAACATAAATAATGCAAAAAAATTTGGATTAGAAGATAATCAAATTATTGGTTTTTCTAATTGGGTTGGCGGAAGATACTCAATTTGGTCTGGTGTTGGGCTTCCATTAGCCATCTCTATTGGTCAGAAACATTTTGAAGAGTTTCTTGCTGGCGGCTTTTCAATAGATACTCACGTAAGAGAAGACATGATTAATTCTATCCCGTCATTAATGGCAATTATAGGATACATTCATAGAAATTATATTGGAAGTTCAAGTCATTGTATTGTTCCATATGATAGTAATTTAGCTTATTTACCGTCCTATCTTCAGCAATTAGAAATGGAGTCCAATGGTAAAAGTGTATCGATAAATGGTGATTTTATAAAATCTCACTCTGCCCCAGTAATATGGGGGTTAGTTGGGACTGATTGTCAACATTCATTTTTTCAAATGTTGCACCAAGGTTCAGACAAAATCCCAATTGATATTATGGTTGCTCGAAACTCAGTTCACGAAGGTGAAAATGTTAATAAACGACATCGAATTCTTGTGGCAAACGCTCTTGGCCAAGCTGAAGCACTTTTTAGAGGTAATAAAAATGAAATTAAACATAAAAATTTTGATGGGAATAGATCTGTATCTTTAATTTCGTATAATAAATTAACGCCTTTTAGACTTGGTAGTTTAATCGCAATATATGAATACAAAGTTATAATTCAAGCTGCTTTATGGAAGATAAATCCTTTTGATCAGTTTGGAGTTGAATTAGGTAAAGAATTTGCTAATGCTTTAACTAATAACGAAAAAAATACTTTTGGTATAAGAAGAGATACTTTGAATAAATTTTTAAAACTTAAATAGATACCCTGAATTTAAAAGAGGTTAAAATGAAAGACAATTATAGAGCAGTCGTTATCGGTGGAGGAGTAGTAGGATGTTCAGTATTATACCATCTTGCTAAAGCAGGTTGGAAAGACATTCTTTTGATAGAAAGATCAGAGTTAACTTCAGGATCATCGTGGCATGCTGCGGGTGGTTTTCATACTCTCAATGGAGATCCAAATGTAGCTAAACTTCAAGCCTACACTGTATCTTTATATAAAGAACTCGAAGAATTAAGTGGTCAAAAATGTGGTCTTCATTTAACTGGTGGTGCAATGATGGCAGATTCCCCGGAAAGGATGGATTTCTTAAGACACACTCATGCAAAAGGTAGATACTTAGGTATGAGTACAGAAATTATAACTCCTAGTGAAGTTAAAGAAATGTTTCCTTTACTTGATGAAAGTCATTTTGTTGGTGCTCTTTGGGATCCTGTAGAAGGTCATTTAGATCCATCAGGAACAACACATGCATACGCAAAATCAGCAAAAATTTTAGGAGCTGAACTCTCATTGAGAAACAGAGTTCTTGAACTCAACCAAAACTCTGATGGTATATGGAATGTAGTAACAGAAAAAGGAACTATTACAACTGAGCATGTTGTAAATGCCGGTGGATTATGGGCAAGAGAAGTTGGGAGAATGGTTGGATTAGAGTTGCCTCTTTTAGCAATGGAGCATCATTATATTTTGACTGATGAAATTCCAGAGGTTGTTGATTTTAATGAAAAGACAGGAAAAGAGATAATACATGTGATAGATTTCAAAGGAGAAATCTATACGAGACAAGAACAGAAAGGAGTTTTACTTGGGACATATGAGCAAGCTTGTGAGCCGTGGTCGCCAATTGAAACACCGTGGACATTCGGTCATGAATTACTAGAACCAAACCTTGAGCGTATATCCCCATCTTTAGAGATAGGATTTAAGCACTTTCCCCCTCTTGAGAAAGCAGGGATTAGAAAAATGATAAACGGCCCTTTTACCTTTGCTCCTGACGGAAACCCCCTTATTGGACCAGTTCCAGGACTTACTAACTATTGGTCTGCATGTGCTGTAATGGCTGGATTTAGTCAAGGTGGAGGCGTTGGGCTAGCCTTATCAAATTGGATGATTGAAGGAGATCCTGGACATGATGTATTTGGAATGGATGTTGCGAGATTCGGAGACTTTGCTACTTTAAGGTATACCAATGCTAAAGTAAGAGAAAATTATTCGAGAAGATTTAGAATTTCATTTCCTAATGAGGAATTAGAAGCAGGCAGACCACATCAAACAACTCCTATTTATGATCTATTAATGAATCAAAATGCAGTAATGGGTAATTCATGGGGACTTGAAAATGCTTTATGGTTTGCTCCTAGTCAAGCAGAAGCTAAAAACGTTTTGTCTTTTTATAGGTCGAACGATTTTAACTCCGTTAAAAATGAGGTAAAATCTGTTAGATCAGGTGTTGGGCTAACTGAAATTTCAAATTTTGCAAAGTATAAAGTAACTGGAGTTGATTCTGAAAGTTGGCTTTCAGTTCTTATGACTAATAACATTCCTAAAAAGGGCAGAATGATATTAACACCTATGCTTAATGAATTTGGAAAAGTGATTGGTGATTTTACAATTGCTCAAGTCAGTCAAAATATCTTCTACATTTGGGGCTCTCAAAATGCTCAAAAACATCATATGAGATGGTTTAAAAGTCATTTAAATGAAGACGATAAAGTTAATATTGAATGTATTGATCAAAATCTAGTTGGGCTTTCAATTGCCGGTCCTCATTCTAGAAATGTACTTCAAAAGTTAGTTGATATAGACATTTCAAACAAAAATTTTAAATTTATGAGTTCTCAGAAGATGGATGTTTCAGGAGCACCTTGTATAGTAAGCAGGATTACTTTCACAGGTGATCTTGGTTATGAAATATGGATGGAACCTTCTTATCAGAGAAAAGTTTACTTATCATTAAAATCAGCTGGTGAAGATTTTAAAATTATAGATTTTGGAACAAGAGCTTTATTATCTATGAGGCTAGAAAAAAACTTTCCCACTTGGGGCCATGAGTTGAGACCTATTTATGGACCTTATGAATGCTCTTTAGATCGTTTTATTAAATTGGATAAGAATATGTTTATTGGCAGTGATGCAGCAAGACAAGAAAAAGAGAATGGCCCTAATCTTAAACGTGTGTCATTCATTATTGAAGCAGAAGATGCTGATGTTATGGGTGATGAACCTATATGGGCAAATGTTCCAAAAGGAGAGTTTACAAAGTTTATAACAGAAACTAAATCAGGTGATAGTCCTACCAGATTTGACAAAAATGGAAAAGCATACCCTAAAATAGAAACCAATACTTCTGATGGTGATTGGAATGTTGTTGGTTGGGTTACTTCAGGGGGATATGGACATCATGTTAATTTATCTTTAGCACAAGGCTATATCCCGTTTTCATTATTTAAAGAACACAGTAAAACAAAATTTCAGGTTGAAATTTTAGGTAAAAAATATAATGCAAAAATTTCTATAGATGCTCCATTTGACCCAACTGGATCCATAATGAGAGGATAATCGAATTACATTTTTTTATGAAAAAGTTTAAATCTACTGTTAGTAATATTTTATCACCTGTTAGTTGGGAAGATTACGAATTAATAGATTTTGGTTATGGGAAAAAACTTGAAAGATTTGGAAAGTATACTTTTGTTAGACCCGACAGCCAAGCTATGGCTGAACCAGTATTGTCAAAAAAGATATGGGATAGGGCTGATGGTATCTTCAATTCTTCAAATGATGAAGAAAAAGGTAGCTGGAAATTATCCAATAAAGTACCTGAATTTTGGGATGTTAATTTTAATAATATTAAGATTAAAACACTACCGACACCATTTAGGCATTTAGGTTTTTTCCCTGAACAATCTGTTCATTGGGATTGGTGCAGAAGCCTTATACAAAAAAGGGATAAACCAAGAGTATTAAATTTGTTTGGTTACAGCGGTATCGCTTCATTGGACGCTGCATTGTCTGGTGCAGAAGTTACACATGTTGATGCATCAAAAAAAGCAATAAATTTAGCTTTTGAAAATAGGAATAGAAATAATTTGGAAAAACTACCAATAAGATTTCTAGTGGAAGATGCTGTTAATTTTGTTAGAAGGGAGATCAGAAGAAATAATAAATACGATGGTATTATTCTTGACCCTCCTAAATATGGAAGAGGTCCCAATGGAGAAGTTTGGCGAATTGAAGAAGACCTTTTAAATTTAATGTATCTGATTAAAGAAGTACTTACTGAAAACCCATTGTTTTTGGTTCTAACTTCTTATGCAATAAGATCATCCCATATTTCATTGTATTATTTACTCGAAAGTTCTTTGAAATTTAATTATGGGGAGTATTCTTCTGGCGAATTAGGAATTGAAGATAGTTCTAATAAAAAAAGAGTTTTATCTTGTGCTAATTTTGCAAGATGGCAGTTTGAATAACTTTATGTACTTTTTCTTAAAAACTCATATAAAAAAACTCCTGTTGATACAGATAGATTTAGGCTGTCTGAAGTCCCCAACATTGGTATCTTTATCATTTCATCAGCAGAGTTTTCTAAATCTTGAGAAACACCTGATTGTTCATTCCCCATAACAATTATTGGTTTCTCTCCCCAATTACACTCAGTATAGTTTTTTTTAGATTTTAAACTTGTTACTACAACTCTATTTTTTTTCTCTTTAGCCCATGAAAGAAAACTATCTATTCCAATATTTACTATTTTGATTGAAAAAATTGCTCCCATTGAGGCTCTAACAGCCTCTGGCGAGTAAGGATCACAACAATTGTCGATTAAGATTAGTGATTTAATACCAGTTCCGTTACAAGTTCTTATTATAGTTCCTAAATTACCAGGATCTCTTATTCTTTCCAATGCCAACCAAGCTAAAGAATCATCTTCAATAATATCTTGTAAAAAAATTTCCCTTTTCTCAAATACTCCAAGTATTGTCTGTGGATTGTCTTTTTTTGTTACCTTAGATAGAATTTTTTGAGTAACATTTAATAATATACCATCATTTTTATTAAATTGACTGAATAAATCTTCAACACTTAAAAATTTATCTTTCTCCATGTTAAAGATTATATACTTGGGCATCCACCCATTATTCAGGGCTTCTCTACAAGTCCTCTCCCCTTCTGCCAAAAAAAAACCTGTATTACTTCTATTCTTTCTAAGCAATAATGACTTAATAAATTTTATTTTTGGATTTGAAATACTTGTAATTTTTTCAATTTCATCAAACACAAAGTATAAACCAATTAAAAACTTAAAATTAAAATAATCCTTGCACTAAATTGTCATCGTCTATATGAATTTTTTCAGCTGCTGGTAAACTTGGCAACCCTGGCATAGTCATTATATCACCACATATAGCAACAATAAACCCTGCCCCAGCAGAAAGTCTAACTTCTCTAATAGGTATTACATGACCCTCTGGAGCACCTAAAGAATTTGGATCTGCAGAAAATGAATATTGTGTTTTCGCCATACAAACAGGTAAGTTACCATAACCAGCTTTTTCCCAATCTTTTAATTGGTTAAGGATTTTTTTATCGGCTGAAATATCAGAAGCTCTATAAATCTCAGTAGCAACACATTTAATTTTTTCAATTAGGGAAAGTTCATCTTTATACAAAGGTTGAAAATTGGCTTCACCTGATTCACAAACCTCAACTACTCTTTCTGCTAACTCTTTAGTGCCTTCAGAACCATAAGACCAATGTTTACATACTATAGCTTCAGATCCTGATTTAGAAACTATGTCTAAAAGTTTATTAACTTCAGCATCTGTATCTGAAACAAAATGATTGATACCAACAATTACTGGTAATTTAAATTTTTGAATATTTTCAATATGCCTTAATAAATTAGACGAGCCTTTCTCTAAAGAATCAACATTTTCGCTGCTAAGTTGATCTTTGGGCACACCTCCATTCATTTTAAGAGCCCTAATTGTTGCTACAATAACAACTGCATCAGGTTTTAAATTAGCTTTTCTACACTTAATATTTAAGAATTTTTCAGCACCGAGGTCTGCACCAAATCCTGCCTCTGTTACAACATAATCACCTAAACTTAATCCAGCTCTTGTTGCAACAACTGAGTTACAACCATGAGCAATGTTTGCAAATGGTCCACCATGGATAAAAGCAGGATTATTTTCTAATGTTTGAACCAGGTTTGGTTGTAATGCCTCTTTTAATAAAACAGTCATTGCTCCGTCTGCATTAATATCTCGGCAAAAAACTGGAGATTTATCTCTTCTATATCCAATGATTATATTACCTAGTCTTTTTTCTAAATCAGAAAGATCCTCTGAAAGACATAGTATTGCCATGATTTCAGAAGCTACCGTTATATCAAAACCAGACTCTCTTGGAAATCCATTACTAACTCCACCCAGTGATACAATAATATTTCTTAAAGCCCTATCATTCATGTCTATAACTCTTTTCCAAGAAACTCTCCTTGGATCAATTTGCTGCTTGTTGCCCCAGTAAATATGATTATCAATCATAGCGGATAATAGATTATGAGCAGATGTAATCGCATGAAAATCTCCTGTAAAATGCAAATTAATGTCCTCCATAGGAACCACTTGCGCGTAACCACCTCCAGCTGCACCACCTTTCATTCCAAAGCAAGGTCCAAGTGAAGGCTCTCTTAAACAAACTATAGATTTTTTCCCTATTTTATTTAGGCCATCATTCAACCCTACTGATGTTGTTGTTTTCCCTTCACCAGCTGGAGTAGGATTAATTGCAGTTACTAAGATTAACTTACCTGATTTGTTATTTGATTGACTGTCCAACCACTCAGATGATAATTTTGCCTTATAATGGCCAAAGGGACTAATAGCTGAATTAGGAATATTTAATTTTGAACCAATGTCTAAAATTGATTCCATATTTGCTTTTCTTGCAATTTCTATATCGCTACTCATTTTTGCCCCTATAATTGATTTTTGTTGGTACTATTAGCGTCTTGTTTGAAATATTTTTAATTCTTTTTGCGACATAATATTGTTTATTTTCGACTTGTTATATATTAATAAATGTAGTTCTAATTAAAGAGTTAGTTTTATAAAATTTGAATATAAATAAATGGAGTTAAATATCCAAAAAATTTTTAAAATAAGTTTTTTATTGATTGATGAATTTTCAATGATTTCCTTTGCTTCAGCAATAGAACCTCTTAGGGCTGCCAATAGAATAAATGGAAAAAGTTTATACGAATGGGAAATATTTAGCCTGAATGGACAAGCAGTTTCCAGTTCTAATGGTATATCTATTTATCCAGATCATTCAATTGAGGACAATTTAAAAACAGATATTTTATTTGTTTGTGGCGGTTTAAATATTAAGAGCAAAGTCAACAAAACATTACTTGGGTTTTTAAGAAAATTAGCTAGACGTGGGGTTTCTCTGGGAGCTTTATGTACCGCAAGCTATGCACTAGCTAAAGCTGGACTTCTTTCAAGAAAAAAAAGTACTATTCATTGGGAAAATTCATTCAGTATGAAAGAGGAATTCCCTGATTTGGAAATAACAAATAATTTGTTTGAGATTGACAAAGATAGATATACGAGTTCAGGTGGAACTTCATCACTTGATTTAATGCTTAATATTATAATTCAACATCAAGGTTCTAGCTTAGCAAAGAATGTTTCAGATCAGCTAATACATGAAAGAATTAGATATTCTGATGACTATCAAAGGATGAGTTTAAGATCTAGACTTGGTGTTAGTCATCCAAAATTACTATCATCTGTGTCAATCATGGAAGAAAATATTGAAGATCCCATATCACATAAAGAATTATCCAAAAAAGCAAATATATCCCTGAGGCAACTAGAAAGGTTATTTAAAAAATATCTATCTTGTACACCTAATCAATACTATATAAAAATAAGGTTGGAGCGTTCAAGAAATTTATTACTACAGACATCTATGTCTATTTTGTCTATTGCTTTAGTTACAGGTTTTACTTCAGCCTCACATTTCTCAAAGTGTTACAGATCATTTTATGGTATTTCCCCAAGAGAATCTAGAAATATAGAATTAAGTTTTTAAATTTGTGCAGCATTTTTTATGGCTTTTATCATCGAAGATAAGCCATTCTTTCTGGTAACGGATAGATGTTCATGAAGACCAATTTTACTAATAAAATCTATAGGTGTATTTAAAATTTCTTGACTATCTCTATTATTATAAACTCTAAATAGAAGCGCAATGAGACCTTGGACGATTGCCGCATCAGAAGAAGCTTTAAATTTAATATTATTATCATTTTCTTTTTTATAATGAAAATATACTGTTGATTGGCAACCTCTTAATTTTGCGTCCTCAACCATAAGACTTTGATCAAGTTTTTCCAATTTTTTACCCATATCTATTATATGTGCGTATTTATCTTCCCAATCATCAAAAAAATTAAACTCATTAATTATCTCTTTAATAACTTCATCGGACGATAGTTTTATATTATTCGTTTGCATGTCAACTGTAAAAATTGTTTAAATTTATAAATTTATATAATTTATAGTTACTTATAATAAATATAATTTAAATCAATAGCACAAGACATGAAAAATTTTATTCTAAAAAAACACAGTTTTAAATTGTTGTTGATATTATGTTTTTTTATTGTTTTATTGAGATGTATAGCAGTTATTGTAACTCCTTTAGAATTGTCTGCTGATGAAGCTCAATACTGGCTTTGGAGCAAGAGCCTAAGTTGGGGCTACTTCTCAAAACCTCCATTGATAGCATGGTTAATAAGCTTATCAAACTTTATATTTGGTGATTTTGATTTCGCAGTAAGAATTTTTGCTCCAATTCTGCATGGCGCCACTGCAATAGTTTTATATTTTTTAGCAAAGGAATTCACAACAAACCATATTGCCCAATTTTTATCCTCTTTAATATGGCTCACATTTCCAATTGTTGGTGTAGGGTCATTTATAATGTCAACAGACACACCATTAATGCTATTTTTTTCTATTAGTATTTTAATGATAGTAAAAGCGTATAAATCTGAAAATAGAAATAACTGGCTGATAGCTGGTGTTTTTTCTGGCTTAGGATTATATGCAAAATATGCAGCCGTATATTTACCACTAGGGTTAATTTTATTTTATACTGTATCATTTTATAAAAAATCGAAAATTAAATTATTTTCAGTACTGATATTTCTGATTTCTTTTGCCACAGTTTCAATTCCAAATATTTTATGGAATTTCTATAATAATTTTTATACAATTAGTCACCTCTCTTCAAATGCAGTAATTGACTCTCCAAGTTATTCTTTACATGGTTCAATTATATTTATTGCAAGCCAGTTTGTTGTAGTTGGTCCTATTTTATTAGCTATTTTTTGTGTTTCTTTGTTAAATTATAAATCACTACCAAAAAACCATACCTTAATATTATTTTTTATCTTACCGGTATATTTTATTATGATTTTTCAAGGCTATTTTTCTGAAGCAAATGCAAATTGGGCAGCAACTGCTTTACCCGGTATAAGTATAATTTCAGGTTATTATTTAAGTTCAAGATTAAAGATAGCTACAATCACTTTGGCAACTAATACTATAATTTGCATGGTAATTATTATCATTTCTATAACTGGAAACGTTACGATTTTAAACTTAAAATCCGACCCTTTAAGAAAACTTAAAGGCTGGCAATCTCTTAGCAATGATATTGTTGAAATAGTAGAAAAAAATAAAAGCAATATAATTTTAGTCGAAAGGCGTGGTGTTGCAGCTGAGCTTATCTACTATTTAAGGGATTATGATATAGAAATTAGAGTCCCACAAACTTCATTTTCTCCAGGTAATCATTACGAACTAAAATACAGTATAAGTAAAAATGAAAGTAAAAAATTTTATTATTTAAGCGAGAATAAAGAAATTCCAAAAACCATGAAAAGTAATTACTTAATTAAAAATATTACAACATCTAGGAATAAAATTTCTGAAACAAAATCAAGAGTTTTATATTTTTATTATTTAGAAAAGATTTAATTATTATTTTTGATGTATTTTTTGAAAACTTCTAAAGTTTCAATACTTACATGATGTTCAAGACCTTCCGCATCAGTTAAAGCAGTCTCGGGTTTCACACCAACAGATAATAGGAAGTTATAAACAATTTCATGCCTATTTTTGCAAAATTTTGCTAATTCTTCACCTTTTTTTGTTAAAAAGATCGATCTATATGGCTTAGATTCGACAAAACCATCTTTTTGAAGTCTCTGTATAGAGGCATTCACCGTAGGATTACTTACACCAAATCTATCAGCTAAATCAACTGAACGTGCTTCACCTTTTTCATGTATTAATTCATAAATCATCTCAACATAATCTTCAGCAAGTTCAGATTGGTGAGCCGCTCTTAGATTATTAAATCTATGACTAGTATCATTTTGATATTTTTTTTTCTTTAGTTCTGTCAAAATTCTAGTAATTTTAATTTTATAAACATTACATTAGTATTTTTTTTAAATTATGCAATATTAAGGTTGATTAGGGTTGAAACTAAACTTGTAGTATTTTGAAATTATAAAAATTTATGGGTAAATCATGAAAAACAATATTTCCACACAGATAGAAGCAGCAACTTTTAAAAGACTATTAAATCACTTAGATGAAAGAAAAGATGTCCAAAATATTGATTTGATGAATTTAGCAGGGTTTTGTAGAAATTGCCTTTCTAGATGGTATAGAGAAGAAAGTTTAAAATTAAATAATGAAGTTTCTGATCCAGAAGCAAGAAAAATTATTTATGGAATGCCATACGATGATTGGAAAAAGAAATTTCAAAAAGAAACTTCAAAAGAAAAGATTGAAAAACTTAAAAAAAATCAGTCTCACTAAAAGCTGAGCATTGCATTTCTAAGAAAAAAATTGTTGTGGAATAATCCACTAACAAACTTAATCAGAATTATAAGAGATTGGTATATTTGCTAAATTAGGTAAAATACTATTTATTCTTCCTGTAACTCTATACACAATTATTCCAACTAATTCATGTATCAAAGGATTTAACTTTCCAATATTGTTAAAACCATACTTTAAACTAAATCTTGGAATGTAACTTGTAAAATCAGTAGGGTATGGGAATATTTTTGCAGCACCAATATCTCTGGATTGCATTAATGAAATTGTTCTAGGCATATGAAGAGCAGATGTAACAATTACCCATTTACCCCCATTAGATTTTAAATATTTAGCTATAGCTAGAGATTCTTGATATGTATTATTAGAAATGCTTTTTATAATAAGTCTATTGGTGTTTATGTTAAATATGTTAAAGAATTTTCTAGCTTGTTCTGCTTCACTGATCCCATTCGGTGTCAGAACTGATGCATCAGAAACAAATAATAATTGTGTGTTATTATGTTTTTTAAGCAATCTCAATGTCTCAATAACTCTTTCTGATTTCCCATTAAAGCCAACTTGATTTTCATCAAAAGCCTTTTGTGATCCTGTAAAAGAGCCTCCTAAAAGAATAATTCCATGTGGATTTTGTAATTTACTATTTTGAATTATATTTTCAAAATTCCAAATAAGATAATTTGGAATTGCCTTAAAGCCTCCAATAACTAAAACTAATATCACTATTAATCCAAAAAAATTGGAAAGAAGCTTTAAAAGTTTAAGATTACTTTTTGATAGAAAAAAATATAATAAAATTGAAAAAAATACTAGATTATAAGTATTAATTAAAAATCCTACTATTTTTGATATTACAAAAAACATGATATATTCACTTCATATAGTTTTCAGCTATTTCTAAAAATTTTTTAATAACTTTTTTACTTTGCACTTTGTTTGCAATATTAATATTTTGTCTATTATCTTCAATAATTGTTTCATGAAATTTTTTACTTTCAAAAACAACAGTCTGACCGCGAGTAAGACTATCTTGTGACACAAACACCTTACCTTTTTTAAAGTCAAAAAATTCTGGATTTGTGAAGGCAATAGCTGCAGTTGCATCATGAAAATAGCAACCATTCATATTTTTAGTTACCTTATAAAATTTGACATAAAAACTAGAAATATCCTTTAAAAATTTTCCTGAATTATTTTTAAAAGAGGCTAGACTTTTTATATTACTGTTTGTTAAAAATACTTTGTGAGTTACATCTAAACCTATCATTGTAATAGGAATTTTAGACTTAAAAACAATATCAGCCGCTTCAGGGTCATTATAGATATTTGCTTCAGCTACAGGTGATATATTTCCACCTGCAAACCAGGAACCACCCATAATTGTAATCGATTTGATAATTTTCCAAATTTTTGGATCTTTATTAATAACATTTGCAATATTTGTTAGTGGACCAATAGCTATTATATTAATTTCTCCAGGATAGCGATAAGCACTATCAATAATAAAATCAGAAGCTTCAATATTCTCTTTTATATTTTTAGGACGTGCATGATTGATGTTTCCCAGACCATCATCACCGTGAATAAAATATGGAAAATTACCATTTGGCCTCAAAAGAGGTTTAGAAGCACCTTTAAATACAGGTGTATTGCTCTCACTTTTTTCCTTAAGGATATATGCATTTTCTGTTGATATATCGATTGGAACATTTCCAAAAACAGTCGTAATTCCAATTACTTCTATTTCAGGGTGAGATAATGTGTAAAATAATGCAAAAGCATCGTCTATACCCGGATCTGTATCAAATATAACTTTAATGCCCATATAGATTTTCAAAACAATTAATGATTAGTAGTATATACATAAATTGATTTATTCTAAATTAATAATCATATTAGTAATTATTATGAAAGAAAAATACTCTCAATTTATAATTGTTGGTGGTGGAATTGCTGGCTCTATAGCCGCATATGCATGTTCTAGACTAAAAAAAAATGTTGTTTGGTTTTGCCCAAAAAATGAAAATTTGGAAGGAGCAATTCAAATACCTCCAAACTCTATTAGATTCCTGAAAAATCTTGGGTGCTTTGATAATTTAAAAAAATTTTTAAATCCTATTTCATCGATTAGAGTAAGAGATCAGAATTTTAAACAAGACCTTTCATCAATTAATGTAGATCAACAATATTTTACTATTGAGAGAAGGAATTTACTTATATCTATAAATGAGCAAATTAAAAGCAATGCAAATATCAGTATAATAAATGAAAAAATTATTTCTTTCACCAGCAATAAAAAGGAATGTAAATGCATTTCTGCTTCAGGAGACGAATATTCATCCGAATTTATTCTAGGTGCTGATGGTCCAAGTGGCATATTCAGAAATAATTTAGTTTTTAAAGAAAGTGAAAAAAGTAAAAAAAAATATATTTTTAGGTCAGTAATAAAAAGAAATAAACATAATTCTATCTTATTTCAGTCTTCAATAAATTTATGGTTAGATGATGGATGGCACATTGTTTATTATCCTTTTTCTGGAGAAAATTATTTAAATTTGATTTTAGTAGGTAAAAACTCATTAAAAAAATTAGAAAAATCGAATGATTATGAATTGGAACTTCTAAAAGGTATAAATTGGAAGAGTATTAATCAAGATGACATTATTGAAGAAATTATTTTTAATTATGAAAGAGTATTTTTAATAGGCGATGCAGCACACCCTATACAACCACATTTGGCCCAAGGCGCAGCTCAAACTTTTAATGATGGAAGTGTTTTATTTGACAATCTTTTAAGTAATGGTGATGATTTTTTTAATTTGAATAGATATGCTAATAAAAGGACTAAGGAATTAAATAGAGTTAGAAATTTATCTTTTATGGCAGGAAAAAGTTATAGTTCAAAAGGTATTATGTCAAAAATAAGAAATAAACTTATACTCAGAAGTGAATATTATTTAGATGATTTTTTAAAAGAATTATGGAAATAAATAACCCTTTATATGTGTTATATAAAGGGCTATTTTTAGTAATTACTCTCTATTACCTAATAACTGCAATAACATTATGAACATATTAATAAAGTCTAAATAAAGTGTTAAAGCACCCATTATTGACTTTTTTAACGCTGTTCCCCTGTCATCAGAAGCCATATACATAAGTTTTATTCTTTGAGTATCATAAGCAGTTAAACCGGCAAATATTAAAACGCCAACAACCGAAATAATAAACTGCATTGCACTTGAAGCGAGAAAAATATTAACAATTGAAGCTAGAATCAAACCTACCAAACCCATGATTAGAAATGATCCAAGACTAGTTAAATTTTTCTTTGTAGTGTAGCCATAAATGCTTAAAGCAGAAAATGAAGCTGCTGTTAGAAAAAATACTCTTATTACAGATTCACCGGTAAAAACCAACAGAAGTGATGATAACGAAATTCCCATTATTGCAGCAAAAGAATAGAAAAGGTTTCTAGCAGTCTCTGGTTTCATTGTTTGCACTTTAGCGGATAACCAAAAAACCATCCCTAAAGGGGCTAACATTACAACCCATTTAAGTGGACTAGCATAAATAGCTGTACCAAATGGGGTTAACATTCCATCAGAAACTGACATAATTTTTGTAAGGTATGCAAAAAAACCTGTAATTGCCATACCTATAGTCATATGATTGTATACGCCCAACATATACGATCTTAATCCAGCATCAATATTAGCAGCCTGTGCTTGTGATGATGACATGTAACGTGGATCTTGCATTTAAAATTTCTCCTAGTGATATTTATACTTATATTTAAACATTTCTATATTTTATTTCAAGTGACAACTAAGTTTTTTCTTTCTTGTTTTTTTAGCCTCAACGATAAAGACTTTAATTGCCCGCATGCAGCCATTACATCTCTTCCTCTAGGGGTCCTTATTGGGCTTGCATATCCTGCTTTCATAACTATTTTTGCAAAATTTTTAATATTCTGACTAGTTGAACATTCATAAGGTGAGCATGGCCATTCATTAAATGGTATGAGGTTTATTTTTGAAGGTATGCCCTTGATTAAATTAACTAAACTCTTTGCATCTTCAATAGTATCATTAACACCTTTGAGCATTACATACTCCCAAGTTACTCTCCTTGAATTGGAAATAGTAGCATATGATCGAACGGCATCTAATAATTGTTTGATATCATATTTTTTATTTATTGGGACTAGTTCATTTCTAAGTGTATCATTGGTGGCGTGAAGTGATATGGCCAAATTAACGCCTAATTCTTCTCCACATTTTTGTATTTCAGGAACAATTCCTGAAGTTGATAAGGTTATTTTTCTCCTTGATAAACTTATACCGGAGTGATCCATAATAATATTAATAGCTTTTTTAACATTATCATAATTATAAAGTGGCTCACCCATACCCATCAAAACTATACTAGTTAACAATCGATTTTCTGAAGCGGATGGCCAATCTTTAATTTCATCCATAGCCAGCATAACTTGACCAACAATTTCTGCCGAACTAAGGTTTCTTACTAATCTTTGGGTTCCAGTATGACAAAATTTACATGTGAGTGTGCAGCCAACTTGACTAGATATACATAGTGTTCCTCTCTCACCATCAGGAATCCAAACTGTTTCAATTTCATTGCCGTCACTTAATTTTAGTAACCATTTAATTGTTCCATCATCAGATTTTTGCACAGAGGAAATTTCTGGTCGCCAAATATAGAATTTATTTGATAATTCAGTACGAAGATCTTTCGAAATATTTGTCATCAGGTCAAAATCTATGGTTCCTGATCTATAAATCCAGTACCAAATTTGATCGGCTCTAAACTTTGGTAAATTATTATCGGAAAAAATTGTTTTTAATTCATTTTTTGACAAACCCAAAAGATTTTTTTTGGAAACATCTATCGAATTTATAATCTTAACAGATAATTCTTTATCTTCCACAAGCTTTATCTATTAACTTCAATGATGCAGTAAATCCAAAAAGAGAATAAATATCTTCCGTTTTTGTGCCTCTTGAAGATGTACCAGACACAACTAGTTTATTCCCAGACTTCATAGCTCCAACGATTTTAGAATCAAGTTCAGGTGTATCAGCCCATGCTCTATCTTTAAGGGTAAAAAGTGAAAATTTTCTCTTACCATCAATTTCATATTTCACTATTGACTGTTCTTTATGATCATAGCCTGCTTTTATGGAGACTTCATTTGTAACATCTTGGGAAGGACCATGAGTTACATAAACTCGAACGTCACCCCTATTTTCTTTTTTGTAGTCGCCTTTTGAAGACTTTGGCTCAGAAGAAATAAAACAAGTTCTTTTATCTCCAATATCAGACCTATAGGCTGTCCAATCTCTTTCAACACCAAGAATAAGTGTTTCTGAGTTTGCATTAATAGAGATAAAAATTAGAATTAAAATTTTAAACAATAATTTCATTTTTAATTAAGCCTCACTAAGAAATTTAGAAAATAAGTTAAATATCATGTTTGTTTTAGACAGTACATAATTCAATTACAAATAATAACAATTATAAAAACTTTCAAGCAAATTGTATATCAAAACAAATAAATATAGTTAATGTTTAATTTTCTTTTGTGTCCATAAAAAGATACTATACATTTATATAAAAAATTGCTTATAGAATCCTACATTAATGGTCTTTTATTAAAATTCTTCATAGAAATCAATCTGTCGTATAAGACTATCCCTCCAGTCAAAGCTAAATTCAAAGAGAATTTTGTTGGTACTTTAATAATTTTATCACATTTGTTAAGAATGTTTTTACTAAGCCCATATCTTTCTGATCCTAAAATATATGCTGCCAATCTTGGATGCCGAAAAGAAGGCAAATATTCAGCATCGTTTAGTAATTCAACTCCCACTAACTGACATCCTTTTGGCAAATTAAGATTGTCTACGCTATCAAAATAATATGTTGGAAGACTGTTCTCTGTATTTGAAGTATCAGACAATCTTATTTCATGTTTATTTAGAGGCCCTCCAACAAAAAAAGAGAAGTTTGCACCAAAGGCATGAGCTGTTCGCATAACCGCCCCTGCATTCATTGCTTTTGATACATTTTCAACTCCTATACCAAAATACCCTCTCATTTTATTACCCAAAAAATCCATTTAACAAAGTGCTGAAAATTGCAACAATAGTAAGTTTTACTCTCAAATTATAATACCACGTACTTTCTAAAAAAATCTTCATATCTATAAGTAAGGCTGCAAAAAACCCTATAGTCAAAAAAAGTGAAGGTATATAAAAGTTTTTAAAAACCACAATAATAATTAGAGATAACCATGCCAGTAATGAGGTGAAGATCCCCCAAAACCACAAAAAACTCTCTGATTTTTCATATTTTAAAAGAAATCCCCAGTGAACAGCACCTAAGAATGAAAGAATGATTGATGCGTATAACAATCCAATAATCTTCATTTCATAAACGTATTGGTTGTTTATAATTACCAAACATGACGAGAGAACAAAAGGTATAACGCCCAACCAACCCAAAATAATTGGATTGAAAATAAAATTACTCTTCAAACGCATGCTATGATTATTTTTCAATAAAATTAATAAGATCTATATCCTTATCAGTTATACCGCCTGCATCATGTGTAGTTAAAGTAATTTCCACTTTATTATAAACATTACACCATTCAGGATGATGATCTTTTTTTTCAGCATAGATAGCAATTCTAGTCATGAAGGTAAATGCTTCAATAAATGATTTAAACTTAAAAGTTTTTTTGATTTTTTTACCATCATCTATTACATGCCATTCTGCAGCAATAGGGTTTATTAGTTCTGTTACTTCTTTGGAAGATAAAACCTTTGCCATAAATTACTCCTATAGTTATTATGCAAATATAAAATTTATTGTTTTGAAGAACAAGTTAATAGAGCAAATAGATTGAATTTAATTCACAAGAAAGAATAATTTAAATGAATATTTTAAAACCGTCAAAGATAGTTTTAGCATACTCTGGAGGGCTAGATACATCTGTTATTTTGAAATGGTTACAGGAAAAATATCAATGTGAAGTTATTACGTTTACAGCAGATATAGGCCAAGGTGAAGAAGTTGAACCAGCAAGGAAAAAAGCTGAACTCCTAGGAGTAAAGAAAATTTATGTAGAAAACTTAGAAGATAACTTTGTAAAAGATTATGTTTTCCCAATGTTTAGGTGCAATACTGTTTATGAAGGCATGTATCTTTTGGGCACCAGTATTGCTAGGCCCTTAATTGCTAAAAGACAAATTGAAATTGCAGAAAAAGAGGGTGCTAATGCAGTTGCTCATGGTGCAACAGGCAAAGGAAATGATCAAGTTCGATTTGAACTTTCATATCTTTCACAAAATCCTGATATTCAAGTAATAGCTCCTTGGAGAGAGTGGGAACTTTCATCAAGAACAAAATTAATTCAATATGCAGAAAAACACCAAATAACAATTACAAAAGACAAAAGAGGTGAAGCCCCATTTAGTGTAGATGCAAACCTCTTACATATTTCAGCAGAAGGAAAAATCCTTGAAGACCCATGGATTGAACCACAGGAGCATATATTTTCTCGAACTATTAATCCTTTGCAAGCGCCAAACAAACCGACTGAGATTACGATTGAATTTAAAAAAGGTGATCCTGTAGCAATAAATGATGAACATCTTACCCCTGCAAACCTACTCAAAAAACTAAATGATTTAGGGGGAAGAAATGGTATTGGCAGAATTGACATAGTTGAAAATAGATTTGTAGGAATGAAATCAAGAGGAGTATATGAAACACCTGGTGGAACAATTTTGTTACAAGCAAGAAGAGCTATAGAATCAATTACACTTGATAGGGAAGAAGCACATTTAAAAGATGAAATTATGCCAAAGTACGCAAAGTTAATTTATAACGGTTTCTGGTTTTCTCCTGAAAGAGAGATGATGCAAGCCCTCATTGATAAAGCTTCTGTAAATGTTAACGGATACGTTAGGCTTAAACTTTATAAGGGTAATGTTATTATTACAGGCAGGAAATCAAAGAACTCATTGTATAGTGAGGATTTAGTAACTTTTGAAGATAGTAATAGTGACTATGACCAATCAGATGCCAAGGGCTTTATCAAGTTAAATGCATTGAGGTTAATTAAGAATAAAAAAATTCATTAAACTTCTGATCTAGCTTTTAATGCTTGAGTAATAGTGCCGTCATCTAAAAAGTCCAATTCACCACCTATAGGTAGTCCTTGCGCTAATCTTGATATCATAACATTGCATTCACTTAACTGGTCAGCTAAATAGTGAGCAGTAGTTTGACCATCAACAGTTGCCGAGTTAGCCAAAATAACTTCTTTTATATTCTCATTTCTTGCTCGTTTAACTAAGTTTTCAATTTTTAAATCTTTAGGGCCAACGTTGTCTAAAGCAGATAAAACCCCCCCTAATACATGATATTGACCTCCAAATACACTTGATCTCTCAATAGCCCAAAGATCTCCGACATTTTCAACTACACAAATAATTGATTTGTCTCTTTTGTCATCTAGACAAATGTGGCAGGTTTCTTTTGTATCCATATTTCCACAAATTGAGCAAAATTGAACTAGTTCAGCTACTTGTTTAATCTCACTAGACAGAACAAGCATTTCTTTTTCTTTGTTATTAAGCAGATGTAAGACTATCCTTCTCGCCGATCTTATTCCAAGACCCGGTAACTTAGACATTAGTCTTACCAAGTAATCTATTTCAGAGCTAATCATAAGTTATATTCAATTTTTAGTATCTTTAACTGATTTTAGTTGTGCATTTGGAAAAGCTTTCAATACTTTTTCCATTTCTGGCGTATTTTTAGTAATTTCTAGTTCTTCCTTTTCTAATCTACTTTTTTTTGCATCCAATGTTTCATCTCCTTGATCATCAACAAGATTTACTATCCAATCTAAACCTGTCCAGTTTTTAAGATTATTAGAAATATCTTTTGTAATTGCCTTATCAGTATTTCCCGCGATTCTTATATCTATTTTACCTCTATCAAAATTTACTAAATGAACACATGATACCAATTGAGCATGAATTAAAAGCTCTCCCTTTTTTTTAAATAACTCAACTAAATCCTCAAAATTATCCAATTTTGTTTGTGTTAAATCACTCTCTAAAGAAGTTTCTTCTTGTATTTCAATATTACTTGTTTCTGATTTTTCTAAAATTGATGTGCTGTTTTCATTGCTATCAGTAATCTCTTTTATTTTTTTAACAATTGATGCCGGATCAGGGAGATGACTTGAATAACCAAGTCTTATTATGACCATAGATGCCGCCTCATCTGGGTTGGGAGAGGATTTAATTTCTTCAAGACCTTTAAGTAAAATTTGCCATGCTCTAGTTAAATGAGCTAGCGGCAAATGTGATAGTTTTTTTATTCCTATTTTTTCACTTTCAGGAATGGAAGAAAGTGAAATATTTTCATTTTCAGAACCTAATACATGCATTCTTGTTGATAAGTGCAAAATATCAAGCATATCAATAGCTACAGTTTCACCATTACTTCCATGGTTGATTACTGTATCAAATAGATTTAAGGCTTCTGATATATCACCCTGTAAAGTTTTTTCTAGTATTCCAATACTGGAGTCACGGCTTGGTAGACCAAGCATGAAATTAATGGTTTCTGATTTTATATTATCACCACTAATTGAGGCTGATTGATCAAGAAGTGACATTGCATCTCTCACCGATCCTTCAGATAGCCTTGAAATGATTTGAAGAGCACCTTCAGATGCTTTAATTCCCTCTTCATCACAAACCCATTTCAAATGCTCAATTAGTGTTTCAGATAATACTCTTTGCAAGTCAAATCTTTGGCATCTTGATAAAATAGTAATAGGAACTTTTCTTATTTCTGTAGTTGCAAAAATAAATTTAACATGCTCTGGAGGTTCCTCAAGCGTCTTAAGTAGGGCATTGAACGCACCCTTCGATAGCATGTGAACTTCATCAACTATATATACTCTATATTTTGAGGCAAGAGGTTTGTAACCAATTCCATCAATTAATTCTCTAATATTATCAACACCTGTATTACTTGCTGCATCAATTTCTAATACATCAATATTTTTTCCTGCAGCTATTCCTAAACATGAATCACATGAACCGCATGGGTTTATTGAAATTTCTGGAATTTTTTCTGGATTAGGGCAATTAAAAAGTTTTGCAATTATTCTAGCAGTTGAAGTTTTTCCAACTCCTCTGACACCAGTAAGTATATAGGCATGTGCGAGCCTATCTCTTTCTATAGAACCAGATAAAGTTTTAACAAGATTATATTGACCAATTAATTTTTTGAAATTTAGAGGACGGTATTTTCTTGCGAGCACCCTATGTTTAGAATCTGTAAAAGTATTATTATTCTCAATTACCATTAAATTTTAATATTTTACTAATAATTTTAAACAGGAAGCTGTCTGACCCAAATAAAACTTATTGCGGCTGCTATCTTTCGATCCTGACCGAGTTCACAAGCAATCTGTCCAGACAGCTCCCCATGTCTGTATGATATACTTCAATAAATCTTTCAAGTATAAAAATTGTTTGATTGATTAACTTTTCCTTTTTGAAGATGCTTTATAAGTTCCAAGTATTTTAACCATATCTCTACCACAATAGAACTCTAGTTCTTTCAAGGCATATTTCATAGAAGATGTTTCAGGATGACCTTCAATATCTACATAAAATTGGGTAGCTGTCATGCTACCATTAATCATATATGACTCAAGTTTTGTTAAATTAATACCATTTGTAGCAAACCCTCCAAGTGCTTTGTAAAGGGCTGCAGGCACAGATCTTGTTGAAAAAACCAAAGTTGTTATGTATTTATCACTTGTTACTTCTGGCATTGTGTATGTTTTACTCATAATCAAAAATCGAGTTGTATTATGATTTTTATCTTCAAAATTTTCTTTAAAGATTTGTAAATCATACTTTTCTGCTGCTAATTTTGACGCAATTGCCGCAATTCTTTTATCTTTCAATTCAGATACTTCTTTTGCTGCACCCGCTGTATCAGGATGAATAATTGGTAAAAGTTTCATTTTATTAATATTTTCTCTACATTGAGCCAGACCTTGAGCATGACTTCTAACTTCCTGTAAATCTCTAAGTTTAGCACCCTTAACTCCAAGCAAAGTATGATTAACCCTAAAAAATATTTCACCAATAATGTATAGACCTGATTCTGGAAGTAAATGATGGATATCAGCAACTCTTCCAGCAGTTGAATTCTCTACAGGGACCATTGCTAGTTTAGCTCGGTTTTCTTGAACAGAAGATATCATTTCCTCAAATGATGGGCATGGTAAAGTTTTCATGTTTTTGAAATTAGACAAACACGCCATTTCAGAATAGGCGCCTGGCACACCTTGAAATGCAATTATATTATTTTGATTGTTATTTTTATTTGCCATTAGTTAATTAACTTTCAGATTTTTCTATTAGTTTTCTTATTCTATCCAAATCTTCCTTCGTATCAACACCAATAAGATTTTCTTCTATTTTTACAACTTTTATTTTCATATTGTTTTCTAGAACTCTAAGTTGCTCCAAATTTTCCGTTAATTCTAGTTGAGATGGTTTAGACAAAACAAATTTTTCTAAGCTTTCTCTTTTCCATCCATAGATACCTATGTGATGCCAATATTTATCCGAGTTGTATGGAACCTTTGATCTGCTAAAATATAAAGCATTTCCAAAAATTTTTATTTTAGAATCCCATGAAACAACTGCTTTAACCACATTGGGGTCGGTTGCTTCTTTTTCTGTTGCAAGACATACTAAGGTTATTAAATCTTCACTTTTAACATTTGATAATATGATTTCAAATAAATTTGATGGGTAAAAAGGCATATCGCCTTGCAAATTAATTACAAAATTATAAATTTTTTTTTGATCAAAAATATTCAATGCTTCATAAATTCTATCCGAACCAGAAGCATGTTTTTTATCTGTTAAAATTGCATTCCCACCATTTTGGATAATGATATCTTTAATTTCATTCGAATCAGTCGCAACAAGGACAGGCGCTATATCAGCTTTAATTGCATTAGACCACACATGCCAAATCATTGGTTTTCCATCTATCATTTCTAAAGCTTTCCTTGGAAGTCGTGTAGAATTTAATCTGGAAGGAATAATAATTATAGGTTTTATATTTTTATTTTGCTCTAAATGTTGCAAGTTTTGTTTCCTTTATATATATCATCAATAGAAAAAAAATTGTTGAGATTTAGTTGATTTTTAAAGTACAACATAATTATTAAATATTATAAGATAAATTAATAAATGAGATTTTTTTATGAGTGACCCATTAGCATTTAATAAAATCGTTGCAGGTTTTTTGTGTGCATGTTTATTACTAATAGGTGTTGGGAAATTTGCTTCTTTTATGCAAGGAGGAGATGGAGAACATCACGGAGATCATCACTCTGAAGGGGACCACTCAGTATCAAAAAATGCTTTCCCGATTGAAGTGCCAGAGACTAGCATTACCGAAGCTTCAGCAATTGCGTCAACGCAAGTAAAGATAGTTCCTATTCTAGCATTAATTGCTTCAGCTAATTTAGATGAAGGAAAAAAACTCTCAAAAAAATGTGCGGCATGTCATAGTTTTAATGCAGGTGGGCCTAATAAAGTTGGACCGAACCTATGGAATGTTCTTAACAGGGAAATGGGGAAAGTCGATGGATATAAATATTCAAAAGCTTTAACTGCCTTCGGTGGTGAATGGGACTATTCTTCGCTAAATAAATTTTTATTAAAGCCAAAAGAATATATGAAAGGTACAAAAATGAACTATGCTGGGTTAAAGAAAGAAAATGACAGGGCAAATATATTATTGTGGCTTAGAAGTTTAGCAGATGTCCCAGCTGATCTTCCAACTGAAGATGAAATCCAAAAAGAAATAGAAGCTACTAACTCATAGTTAAATTAATTTAAACTAATAATCTGGTATACTCTTTGATTTTGCACTTTAACTTAGCAGTTAAAGAGAAAATATGCTGTTGAGATTAAATTAATATCTTAAATTAAATAATGCTCTCTCGAATAATTTACTTTAAGTGATAAGAGTCTATAATCTGTTATTATGTAATTAAAGGTGCAAACCAATGAGTAGAAAGATTAATTTATTATACTACTGGGATTCAGATAATCTTGAAAAATGGTCAACTATTTTTAAAGAAAAAGCACCTGATATTAATCTATTAGATAAAGATAATTGTAACCAAGATGAGGTGGATGTTGCATTAGTGTGGTTGCCACCTAATGGCTTTCTTAAACAATTTAAAAATTTAAAAGGAGTAATAAATTTAGGTCAAGGAGTAGATCATCTTTTAAAACCAGGTGTTGTACCTGATAAACTGCCTATAATAAGACTTGTTGATAATGACATGTCAAAGCAAATGTCTGCTTGGGTCTCTCTTCAAGTTTTACGAGAAACTCGTTTCCTTGATAAATATATCCAGTTTGAGAAAGAAAATAAGTGGCAATCTGTAGAATTTATTCCAAGTAATAAATGGAACATTGGTGTACTTGGAATTGGAGCTATAGGAAAACATGTTGCGTTATCACTCTCAAATTTTGGATACAATGTTATGGGTTGGTCCAGAAGTGAAAAAAATATCAAAGAAATTCAATGTTATTATGGTGAAAGTGGCCTCTACAAAATGTTGCCTCAGTGTAAAATATTGGTTTGTATACTTCCACTTACACAAGAAACAAAACATATTATATCTAAAGAAACCATGTCTCATTTACCTGATGGTGCAACAATAATTAATGCAGGCAGAGGTGGTCATGTCAATGAAGATGATCTTTTATACATGATTGATAAGGGGAAAATAAAAAATGCATATCTTGATGTTTTTGAAACAGAACCACTCCCAGCTAATCATATTTTTTGGAACCACCAAAAAATTAGTATTTGGCCACATATTTCAGCTGAAACTAATACTGAGACTTCTATAGACCAAATAGTTAATGCTGCACGATGCTTAATGAATAACACTGAACCGCCCAATCAAATTAATAGACTTAAAGGATACTAAAAAGTTTTTGCAAAATCTCTGATGTAGTGAAAAAAAGCTCTTAAACTCATAGCTTCCCCTCCAACAGGTCGACCTGGCAAATTAGCCAAATTCCAACCCATAACATCCAGATGCATCCATATAGTTTGTTTTTTTATGAACTTTTCTAAAAATAATGCTGCTGTTATTGCACCACCGTAAGGGGATGAGCCCGTACTAGATATTGAACCATTTTCTCGACTTAAAAATCTTTCGTAAGCTTTATGTAAAGGCATTTGAAAAATTGGGTCACATACTTCTTCTGATATTGAAACCAAACGAGCGCTTTGTTTTTTGTCATTAGAGAATAAAGCTGGAAGTTCTGTCCCTAATGCAACTCTTGCGGCACCAGTCAAGGTTGCAAAGTCTATCAAAAGGTCAGTTGGTCTTTCATTTGCATAAAAGAGCGCATCAGCTAAAATAAGCCTGCCTTCTGCGTCAGTGTTACCAATTTCTACTTCTATGCCACTTCTAGTTTTTAAGATATCAAGTGGTCTCATAGAGTTTTGAGATACTGCATTTTCAACTGCTGGAATTAAAAGCCGAATGTTAATATTTAAGTCTGTTAACATTAAAGAGTGTGCTAGACCTATTGCGATAGCAGCACCACCCATATCTTTTTTCATCAGCTCCATTGCTTTTGGTGGTTTTAAGTCTAATCCACCAGAGTCAAATGTAACCCCCTTACCAACAAGTGTCACATTAGGAAAATTTTTCCCTTTTTGAAGGTCGATGTCTATTAGCCTTGGATTTATTTCGGCTGCCCTACCCACTGTATGTATTGCAGGGAACTCTTCCTGTAATTTTTTTCCTTTTATAATTTCAATTCCAGCTTTATGGTAATTTGCAAGATCTTTACAGACTTCCTCCAAAGCTTCAGGGTTAATTATATTAGCAGGGTAGTTAATTAAATCTCTCGCAAGATAAATCCCGTTAATTTGTGGGAATACTGATTTTGATATTTTATTATTTATTAGAAGATTTGAATTTTTATATAAAACATTTTTATCTTTTTTAGAGTTGAATGGTGTAAAACAATAGTTTTCTAAAGACCATGCCAAGCTGAAGTCACATTTGTATTTCTCTAAATTTTGTATTTTTATTTCATAATTGCCATCAGGAAGGGATTTTTTTATTCGAGAGATTTCCCAAAAAGAATAGTCATTATCTATAATAGCAAAAATTTTCTCTATTTTTAAATCACTATTAGGGTAAAATAAAACTGAGCCAGATATTGGTTTGAAATTATTTGAATTAATCCAGTTTTTTAAATTTATAGAACTACTATTAAACCATTTATCAAACTCTGATTTTTTAATTAGATTTAGTTCTATACACCCTTTTAACTTACTCGATAAACCTGATCTGTTATTATTATCTAATGATAAATATTTTTTATTTTCCATATTATTAATTTCGTGAAAAAAATTATAAATTTATTGATTTAATTATCATAGATAAAAAGACTTTTGAAATAAATTGATAAAAAAACACCTCTTAAAAATAGAAATAATAAATAGGAAATCCAGAGCAATTTAATACTTGGACTTGTTTGCATAATAAAAAAATTCAATAAAAGAAAAACTCCAAATGAAAAAATAGTTGAATCTCTCATTGGTTTACTTTTAGCTGCTCCAATAAAAAAGCCATCAAAAATAAAAGCCCAAACAGATATAAGCGGCAATATTATTAAATAAGGTGTTAATGCTATACATCCATTAATTACATCCTCTATTGATGTAAAAATTAAGAAAAAGTACTTGCCAAAAATTAAGAGAAAAATGGATATAAATATTGCAAGAATAATTCCCAAAATAAGTGTTTTAATTACAACAATAATTGAAGTAGCTTTATCTTTTTTGCCAAAAGATTGCCCTAATAAAGTTTCTGCAGCATGGGCAAAAGCGTCTAAACCATAAGAAATAAAACTTAAAAAAACGATATATATTTGAATAATAGCTAGTGAGTTGTTCCCAAGTTTAGCTGAATTATTAATTAAAAAAAATTCGGCAAAAATAATGCATAAAGTTCGAATAAAAAAATCTTTAGAAATATTTAAAATTAAATTAAAATTCTTATCTTTATAAAAATATAAGTTAAATAATAATTTTATTTTAAAGTTTTCATTATAAATTAAATTCTTCAATATTAATACACTCAAAAGCAAACCCACCCATTGAGCAAAAACAGTCCCTAGTGCTACTCCCATTACACTTAGATTAAAAATTATAACAAAAACTATACTCAAAAAGGCATTTAATAAACTTATGAATATTAACTGGACCATTGCTGATTTTGTTGAACCAATTCCAATAAATACACCTAACAAAACCATATTCATTAGTGTAGCTGGAGCAGCAAAAGATCTATAGAAAATGTATTCTGACATAAGCATTTCTGAGAGATTTGAACCGGATATAAAAAATTTAGATAAATTGATAATTGGATTAACAAGAAAAATTAATAATATTCCAATTAGGATTGCTATACTCAACGATAAAGAAATTATACTTTTAATACCGTCTTTATTTTCTTTTCCTTTTTCTTGAGAAACTAGACCAGTAGTGCTCATTCTCAAAAAATTCAAAGAGAAATAAACTATATTAAAAACAATTCCTCCCAAGGCTATCGCAGCAATAAACGTTGAACTATTTTCACGTCCCATGACCGCAGTATCAGTTGCAGTTACTATAGGTATTGCCAAATTAGCTATCATTATAGGCCAAGAAATTTTCCAAATAGCCTTAAAAGAAGGACTTTTTTTGTAAATACTTTGTAAATTCATGGTTTACGTTCAAAGTGTTATTAAAATGATTAATTATTTGTTTTAAATTGGTATATAAATAATTTAATTTCTTTTATTTTAATATATTTTCATGAATGCAATTAATTTTTTAAATTTTTCCATAATAAATAAATTCTTTTCGGCTTTTTGTGATTGGTTAAGTGAGTTTTTTCAAAAACTCCATATATTTACTAAAATTATAATTGTTTCATTTTTAGTGATACTTTTCTTACTACCAGGATTTAATTCTATACCTCCTTTAGACAGAGATGAAGCAAGATTTTCTCAAGCAAGCAAACAAATGCTAGAGGATCAAAATTTTATAGTTATTAAATTTCAAGAAGAACTGAGGTCAAAAAAACCAATTGGAATTTACTGGCTTCAAATGGCAAGTGCATCTATTTTTGGAAAAGAAAATATATCTTCTTACAGAATTCCAAATATTGTTGCTTCCATTATTTTAGTGCTTTTTTTTAGTATGTTTGTTTATAATATTTCTTTTAGATATTTTGACTTTACTATTGCTTCATCTTTAACATTTAGTTTTTTTTCAAGTCTTGTCATTGCAACTCTGTTAGGTTTTGCAATTGAACTGAAACAAGCAAAAACAGATACAGTTCTCTTAATGCTTTGTACAATTCAACAATTAATTTTTTGGAAACTTTATAATTACGGCAAAGAAAGTTGGAATAAATATAAGCATCACGATTATATTTGGTTAACTAGATTTTTTTGGTTAACAATTGCTTTTGGAATTCTTATTAAAGGACCAATTTCACCTCTTTTATTTGTAGTTACTTTAATTAGCGTTTGCATCCTTGATAGACTCTCAGAAAAAGAGTGGAACATTTCATGGTTAAATTTATTTTTATGGTTCCAAGGTTTACTTATAATAGCTATAACAACTACTCCATGGGTTTATTTAGCTTGGAGTGCAACAGATGGGTCTTTGATTTTAGATGCAATAAACGAAGACTTTTTGAATAAAGTTAAAAGTGGACAAGAAAATCATTGGGGACCCTTTGGAAGCCACTTTATATTTTTGTTGTTAACTTTCTGGCCAATGGTCTTATTGTCACCATTTGCTGGAAGAGCTATTCTAAATTGGAAACGCGATAGATTAACACGGTTTTTAGTTTCTTGGCTAATCCCATTCTGGCTAATTTTAGAATTAACACCTACAAAATTACCTCACTATATTTTACCAATTTTTCCTGCTCTCATATTACTTATTCTTTTAGGTATTTCATCTCCACCATCTGGACATCCAATTCTGAAAAAAATTAGTAAAATTTTTAGGATAATTGTCATAGTTTTTACTATTTTATTAGCCATAGCTTTTATTTACATTAGTCTAAGATTTTCATCTAATATTGTTATATTTTTAATAAGCCTATTTTTGGCACTAATGATTTTTAGCTCAATTATTTGCGGTAATATTTTCTATTTAAATTTAAATAAACATAAACTGTCACCATTATTTGGAATGGCCATATTCGCTGGGATATCTAACTTAATACTGTTTTCCGCAATTATACCCAATTTAGATAAAATTCATATCACTCCAAAAATTGTAAAATATATTAATTCCTTAGATTTTAAACCTGATACAATAGTTTCAACAGGATACCATGAGCCTTCTTTAGTTTTTTCTCTTGGAAGAGATACTCTCTTATTAAAGGCCAATGAAACTGCACTTGTTTTGATAGAAGGAGACAACACCTTGGCAATTGTTGAAGATAGAAAACTCAAACAAGTTAATAAAACATTAGAGAAATTTAATAGAAAAGTTGAGAGTTTGATTAGTATAGATGGCTATAATCTAGCAAAGGGTCAGAAAATTATTCTTCACGTATTAAAACCTACTCAAAATCAAGAATAAAAATTACATTACCTTGCAGTTTATAGAATTGGGGGTTATGAAATGTATTAGTAGTAATTTATAATTTTTTCTTTTTTATGAAGACCAATTTAAATAAAATAGATGTTTCTGTTGTTATTCCTGTTTTCAATGAAGAAGAAAATATAAAAAAATTGGCGCATGAAATTAATGATGCACTAAAAAACTACAAACATGAAATAATCTTTGTAGACGATGGAAGCAAAGATAATACAAAAAAAGAAATTTTAAACTTAAAAAAACTTAAACAAGTCAGGTTGATTTGTCATGAAAAATGTTACGGTCAGTCAGTCGCAATGAAAACTGGAATTTTACAATCTAACTTCGATTTAATAGCTACACTTGATGGAGATGGTCAAAATGATCCAAAAGATCTTCCAAATATGATTGAAGCGTTTAAAAAAAATAAAGGGTTAACATTAGTTGCTGGTATTCGTGCAAATAGAAAGGACAGTTTTAGTAAACGTTATGCATCACAATTTGCAAGATTTCTTAGAAGAAACATATTTTCTGATAGCCACCCTGACTCTGGATGTGGCATAAGAGTATTTAACAAAAAATTATATTTATCTATACCCTTTTTTAATCATATGCACCGATTTTTCACTATACTGGCAAAAAGATACAATGCTTCAGTAATTGGGGTAAATGTAAATCACAGGCAAAGAGAAACTGGCTACTCTAAATATAGTAATTTTGGTAGAGCTGTTGTAGGTTTCTCAGATGTGTTAGGAGTTTTATGGCTTTTAAAACGAACACCAAAAGATATTGTTCATCATGAAGAATTTAAAAAATAGGCTTTTATGATTTCTTATTTGTCAGAAATTATCAGTATTGGCTCTTATAAACTAGCGAGCATTTTAATATTTCTTCTTCCATTTACTGAACCTTACTTATCACAAAATCCTGAACTTATTATGTTGGTTGTTGGATTTGGTGGGCAAGGTCTCTTTGCTAGTAGATTTATAATTCAGTGGATTTCTTCTGAGAGTGTTGGAAGAAGTGTTATTCCCATCGGTTTCTGGTATTGCTCAATTGGTGGAGGTGCAGTAATGTTAATTTACGCTATATGGAGAGAAGACCCTGTTTTTATAAGTGGTCAGGGATTGGGCTTGTTAATATACTTGAGAAATCTGTATTTTATTTTTAAAGAGAAGAAAGAAAATAATAGCTAAATTCTTGTTTGACCCATTGCTAGAATAGTTTTCCAATGATCTTCTATAATTGGCATAACCGAAAGCCTTGATTGTTTTATAAGAGAAATTTCAGAGAGTTTTGGATTAGACTTTATGTCTGCTAAAGTTACTTTTTTTTCAAAAGATTTTACTGCTTTTACAACAACCATTCCAAAGCGACCCTTTTTATCGGATGGATCTGGCTGATATTTTTCAATAATTGAAACTACACCAACAATACTTTTCTCACTTACTGAATGATAAAAAAAAGCAAGATCTCCTATTTCCATCTTTTTCATGTTATTGGAAGCTTGGTAATTTCTTACCCCATCCCAACCTTCACCTTCATCGCCTTTTTTTACTTGGTCATCCCATGACCACGTTCCTGGTTCTGATTTTAACAACCAATAATTAATAATTTTGCCTCCCTTTTAAAAAATTAATAAATAATAAAACGTATAAATTATTTCAGAAAACCAATTTTATCTGGCCTCTTTAGCATTCCTTATAGGTTGAGCATCTGGATCTAAAGGCCATCTTGTCCGAGGCTCAAATTCAGAATTATCAACATTTTTAATCCCATATTTCATGATTTTTTCAATTCCATTCCAAGCTATCATAGCAGCATTATCTGTACAAATCCCAATTGGTGGAAAATATATATTAAAGTTTTTATTGTTTGATAAATCTTTTAATCTTTGACGTATTACTTTATTAGCTGCTACTCCACCCGCAACAACAAAGTTTTTGCAATCAGAGTTTATTTCTCGAGCAGAACTTAGTCCATTTTTACATCTATCCTCCAGAATATCTGCAACAGCAAACTGAAATGATGCTGCTAGATCTGATTTCACTTCTCTGGTCAAATTTTGTTTCTGAGCCAATCTAAATAATGCTGTTTTCAACCCTGAAAGAGAAAAATCTGCATTATTTCTGTTAATCATCGGTCTTGGCAAAGAGAAACTATCAGGATTGCCCATTTTTGCTACAATTTCAATATTTTTACCACCAGGCCAACCTAATCCTAGAATAATAGATGCCTTATCAAATGCCTCACCAACAGAGTCATCTAGGGTTGTACCAATTCTTCTTATTCTGCCAAAGTCTTCTACATACAGTAATTGCGTATGTCCACCTGAGACCAATAATGCTAGATATGGAAAATCAATTTTTTCAAAAAGTCTTGGTGATAGAACATGAGCCTCTAGATGATTAATAGGAATGAAAGGTATTCTTTTAGAAAAAGCATAAGCTTTTCCAAATAATGAACCTACTAATAATCCACCAATAAGCCCTGGACCACAACTGACTGCAACAGCATCTATACTATTAACATCAATATCAGATGCCTCAATCGCCTTTGAAACTATAAAAGATATGTTATTCAAATGTGATCGAGCTGCAATTTCTGGAACTATACCCCCATATTTAGAATGTTCCTTATATTGGCTATGAATGATATTAGAATGTAATTTGGTTTTACCATCTTTATAAAGCGAAACAACTGAAGCTGCTGTTTCATCACAAGTTGTCTCTATACCTAAAACTGTAAAATTAGAATTGCAAGAAAAATTATTCATATATTAATTTAATTGAAATTAAATTTATTTCTTAGGTTATGTTAAAGTATATTTAAATAAATTAAATAAATCTTTTAATATATATTATTTATAAAATAAATTTATGAACAATGAAATTATAATAGCCTCCAGAGCTTCTCCCCTAGCTCTAAAACAAAGTGAAATTCTTATAAATTTGATTCCATCTATTAAAACAAAGGTGTTAGAAGTTGTTTCAAAGGGTGATCAAATTCAGAATGTCAGTCTTCAAGAAGTGGGCGGCAAGGGACTATTTATTAAAAATTTAGAAAATAAACTAATAAGTGAAGAAGCAGACATTGCTGTTCATTCTCTAAAAGATATGGAATGGAAACAACCTAAAGAGCTTAAAATTGGAGCAGTTTTAAAGAGAGAAACTAGAAAAGATCTTTTAATTGGAAAATGGAAATCAATTTTTGACTTGCCTGTTAACGCTAAATTAGGAACTTCTTCAGTAAGAAGAAAAGCATTTATACTTTCACATCGACCTGATTTAAACATCACTTTTCTAAGGGGTAATATTAATACTAGAATAGAAAAATTTAAAAATGGTGAATACGATGCCATAATTTTAGCCAAGGCCGGCATTCAAAGGCTTAATATTGATGTTCCTTATTCTGAAATATCAAGTGAAGTCATGTTACCAAGTGCCGGACAAGGAGCTATTGCGATACAATGCAGGTCTAATGACAAAGGTGTATTAAAGTTACTAAAGTCTATTAATAATAAATTAACAGAATATGAAACTTTAGCAGAAAGATCATTTGTAGCAAATTTAAATGGAACTTGTAGCTCACCTATTGGTGCGTCAGCAAATATAAAAGGTGACACTCTATTTCTATCTGGAGCAATAGCAAGTCCTAATGGATCTGCAGTATTTTCTGATAAAACTTCGGGATACTATAAAAATGCGATTAATATTGGGGAAACTTTAGCTAATAATATCTTAGAGAAAAATAAAGGTTTTAAAATTTAAAAAATGTTTTTATTAACTACACGGCCTATTGATGATGCATTAAGTGACTGTAAATTATTAAATAGAAAAAATATAAATGCTGTTGCATCCCCATCGATGAAAATATTTCAAAATAGTATTAAGTTAAACTCTATTTATGATGGAATTTTTTTAACAAGCAGGCATGCTGCGCATGTCATTAAATTTATAGAAGACAAAAAAACTCCTGTTTTCTGTGTGGGAAGCTCTACTGCAAAATTAGCACGTATGTATGGTGCAGAAAATTTAATAGTTGGCAAGAGTGATGCATTATTTTTAGCTAATAAGGTAAAGTGTTATTTACCTAAAAATTCAAAAATTCTTTGGCCATCAAATAATACTTTAAAAGACAGCATATACATAGATTTAGAAAATAATGTCTACAATGTTGATAAAAAGCAGACATATTCAGCTCTTCCTCTAAAAGAGCTAGATATAAATTCAACTAATTTAATATTAAACAAACAGGTTTTAATTGTTCTATTCTTTTCATTTAAAAGTACAGAAATGTGGATTGAGTTGATTAATAAAGCAAATTTATTTAAATTTTTAAATAATATAAGTTTTATTGGTATTAATGAAAAAATTGTAAATTATTTATGTGATTTATCTCTAAATAAAGTTCTTCTCTCAAGAAGAAAAAGGAGAGCATCTGTGCTTTCATTAGGAATGAAAGTTTTTAACAATATGGAAAAATCCTTGTGAACCAAAAAAATGATCAAAAATTAATAGAAAATAAGAAGCCAAAAAAAAATATTCTAGTTTTACTGTTAGTTATAATAATCGTATTTCTATTATCTTTGGTGATCTTATCTGTTTATTTTTGGATTGATATTCAAAAAAATTACACAACGAATCAAAAATATATTGAAGAATTTAAAATTGAATTTGAGGATAAATTTAATAAAAATTATAGTTTAGTAAATTCTAATCAAGTTGAAAAGTACGATAACCTATCTAAAAGTGTAATGGAATTATCAGATAGAATATTTTATTTTGAAGAAAAAATTAACAAAAATGAACAAGATAACGCTGAAATACTATCCTATTTATCCAATTTAAATCAAAAGTTTGAAGGTATAAATTTACAACTAAAAAGAAAGTTGCAAACTGATAACCAATCTAAAATAATCAACCAAACAAAGAATATTTTAATAAAAAATAACTTTGATCTTAATTCAATGATTCAAAAATTAAATGATGAATTCAGGGAAAATATTCCCTGGAATCAAACATTAATAGAAATTAATAAAAGCGACTACAAAGAGTTTTTAAAAGAATTTTCTAGTGACCTTCAAATACTTCAAAAATATTCTTTCTCTCCACCTCCAACACTTAATATATTAAAAAATAATTTTAAATTACTAATACCTTCTATTTTAGAGTTTTTACCAAATGATGATGAAAATTTTATTAATGTTAGGCTTAATTGGATAATTAAATCTATAAAACTTAGAAGAGCTGGCGTTACAGAGGGTAAAAGTCCCTCAGATTTAATATCAAACATTGAATATTATTTAGCTAAAAACAATTTAAAAGGCGTCATTGAGAATTTTAAAAATCTTCCTGATCAAATGCAAAAACCAGCTCTAGAATGGTTAAATAGTTTAAAATCAAGATCAGAAATCAATATCGCAGTAAATAATATCCTAGAAAACTATGGGAATTATATTAAATGATTTTTAAAGTTGTTTGGTGGTCAATAAAGATTATTTTTGTTTGTTTATTAGTCGCACTTATATCTAATCAAGAGGGCAATACTGAGATAATTTGGATTGGGTGGAAAATGGAGATCCCAACATCTATTCTTGTTGGTGGGTTAATTATTCTAATATTGATAATATTGTGGATTTATAATTTATGGAAAATGATTTTAGAACTTCCTTCTAAAATCTCTAGACTATTAAGAGAAAATAGACAAAAGAGTGGTTATAATGCCCTAGCCTATGGCCTTGTTGCTTCATCAGCTGGAGATGTTGAAAGTGCTCAAAAATTTGCTGCTCAGGCAAAAAGACTTTTAGATAATAAAGATTTAACTGAGATGCTGTCAGCTCATGCGGCTCATTTATCTGGAGATAAAAGTGCTGCATATAAATATTTTAATAGTTTGGCTGATAGAAAAAATACAAAATTTCATGGCCAACTTGGTCTAATGAGGTTAGCAATTGAGAGCAATGATCATAAAGAGGCTCTCAGTAGAGCAAGAATAGCCAGTAGCATTCAGCCAAGAAATCCAAAATTAAATTCTATGCTAGTTGTCATGGAAGCAAAACAAGATAATTATGAAAAGTCAATTGAAGCATTACAAAAGGCAAGAAGAATTGGATCAATAGATGAAACTAGGGCTCAACAATTGGGAGCTTCTTTACATACAAAAATTGGATTTGTTAAACTTGAAGAAAATCAATTGAATGAAGCAGAAAAATCTTTTTCATTAGCAATCCGTGAAAAAACAGACTTTATTCCTGCTATTATTGCTTTATCAAAAATTTTTATAAGCAAAGATAATGAAAGAAAAGCTCTTTCACTTTTATCGAAGACCTGGAAAATTCAACCTCATCCTGAGATTTCAAAAACATTAAAATTAATTTGGAAAAATGAGAGATCATCAAGCAATATTGCAAACTTAATAAAACTTACAGATGAAAATGCAAGTGCTCAGGCTCGTTATATAATTGCTGATGAAGCAATTTCAGCTGGCCTAACTGGTGAGGCGAAAGATCAGTTAAGTAAAGTATTAACTAAAGAATACAACACTACGTACCACCAACTTAAAAGTAGACTTGCAGACAAGAGTGATGATAAGTCACAATCTAATGAAGAATTGGAGAAAGCTTTAAATGCAAACCCAAGCCAAAGATGGGTATGTGAAACATGCGGAACAACTTCAGATATATGGAAAATCAAGTGTGATAATTGTGATAGGATAGGGACACTTGATTGGAACTAGGATTTTAAGTTTTAGTATAT
>CABYVI010000008.1 GCA_902522415.1 uncultured SAR116 cluster alpha proteobacterium
TAATCGTTGATAATGCACTCAGAAGTGTAGTTAAGACTGTACTTGATTATTTACAGAGAAAAGAAACAATAGGTGACCACCATTTTTTTATTACATTCTTAACGAAACATAAAAACGTAAAAATACCTAATAGTTTTATGGATAACCACCCTAATACAATGACGATAGTTTTACAGCATCAGTTTTGGGATCTAAGTGTTGAGGATAACAGATTTTCAGTAACTCTATCATTCAATGGTAAACAGGAAAAATTAACTATAGGATATGATGCAATTACTCAATTTACAGACCCATCTACTGATTTTTCTTTACAATTTTCATCTAATGAACAAGATTTTAACAACGATGATTTCGAAATACAGAAATCTTCATATGGGGAAAATTCCGATAAAGAAGATAAATTAAAAGTCGATAAAAATTTACAATCAGAAAAATTAAATACTTCAGATAAACAAAAATCTGGAGAGGTAATATCCTTTGATGAATTTAAAAAGAAATAATAATGAGCAAGTTTAAATACAGCTCACTATTTAAATTTGAAAAAGATGTTACTGAATATGATTTTATTTCAAATAAAGGCATAGTAAAAAAAAGGTTTAATAATAAAGATGTATTAATCATAGAACCAAGCGTAATTAGAGACCTGACAGAACGTGCGTTTGGTGATGTTTCTCATTTGTTAAGGCCCTCTCATCTTAAACAACTCAGTAATATTTTGAATGACAAGGAAGCTTCAAATAATGATAAGTTTGTTGCACTTGAAATGATTAAAAATGCAAATATCGCAGCAGCAGGTATACTTCCTATGTGTCAAGATACAGGAACTGCAATTGTTTTAGGTTATAAAGGAGAAAATATTTTTACAGGACAGGATGACGCTCAACTTATTTCTGAAGGTATTTATAATACTTATCAAACAAAAAATTTAAGATACAGCCAAGTTGCACCCATTAACATGTTTCAAGAGATTAACACTAATAATAATTTACCTGCACAAATAGAAATTTATTCCTCAACTGGAAGTGAATATAAACTTGCATTTATTCAAAAGGGTGGCGGCTCAGCTAATAAGTCATTTTTATATCAAAAAACAAAATCAGTTTTAAACCAAGAAACTCTTAAATCTTTTCTCCATGAAGCAATTATTAATATCGGTACATCTGCATGTCCACCTTACCATTTAGCAATTGTGATTGGAGGAATGTCAGCTGAGTTTACAATGAAAACTCTTAAACTAGCGTCAATAAGGTACTTGGACACTCTTCCCAAAAATGGAGATGAAAATGGACAGGCGTATAGAGATATTGAATGGGAAAACATCATCCTGAAAATGACACAAGAGATGGGCATAGGGGCCCAATTTGGAGGCAAGTATTTTTGTCATGATGTTAGAGTAATTAGATTACCAAGGCATGGAGCATCTTGCCCTATAGGAATAGGGGTATCGTGTTCTGCTGATAGACAGGTTTTAGCTAAAATTAATTCTGAAGGTGCTTTTATAGAGAGATTAGAAAAAAATCCTGCAAAATTTTTACCAGAAGTCAAATCTTCCGTATTAACAGATAAAACAATAAAGATAGATTTAAATCTACCCATGAAAGAAATTCTTAAAAAATTATCAGAATACCCAATAAAAACTAAATTATCTCTATCAGGGAAACTTATTGTAGCTCGTGATATTGCTCATGCAAAGCTTCTAGAGTTGTTGGAAAGTGGGAAAGGTCTTCCAAAATATTTTAAAGAACATGCTATTTATTATGCAGGACCAGCTAAAACACCAAAAGGCTATGCTTCGGGATCTTTTGGTCCAACAACAGCAGGAAGGATGGATAGTTATGTTGAGAGATTTCAAAAAGATGGTGGATCTATGATAATGTTATCAAAGGGGAATCGTTCTAAACAAGTCCGTGCTTCATGTAAGAAGTATGGAGGCTTTTATTTGGGAAGTATTGGTGGTGCAGCAGCTAAACTTGCTCTTGATTCTATAAAAAAAATTAATGTTCTCGAATTTCCTGAATTAGGAATGGAAGCAATATGGGAAATAGAAGTAGAAAATTTTCCAGCATTTATAATCATTGATGATAAAGGAAATGATTTTTATAACTTGTAGTTAATTTAATTTATGCCACTAAAAGATTAGATTAAAACAACTGATAAAGAGAAGATTTAAATTATATAAAAATAATAAAAATTTATCAGCCTTGTCTGGCTTTAAATCTAGGATTCTTTTTGTTTATTACGTAAACTCTTCCTCGTCTTCTAACAAGTTGACAGTTTCTTTCACGTGATTTTAATGTTTTTAAAGAATTAGCAACTTTCATATTCTCTTCTTTCTATTATTTTTTGAATAATAGATATTCAACTACATTAGGTCAAGAAATAAGTTGGTTATATAAATTTAATTCCCGTTCCTTCAATTCCACAGTATCCATTTGGATTTTTGGATAAGTACTGCTGATGGTAAATTTCAGCCAAATAATAATGATCAAAAGACTTGATTTCAGTTGTTATACAATTAAAACCTTTACTTAATAAATTAGTATTGTAAATGTCTTTAACTCTTTGAGCATTCTCCTTTTGTATTTCATTTCCATAGATAATAATTGATCTATATTGCGTGCCTCTGTCGTTACCTTGCCTCATGCCTTGAGTTGGATTGTGCGATTCAAAAAAAATCTTAAGAAGTTTCTCATAAGAACAATTATTTTTTTCAAAAACTATCTGCACAACCTCAGCATGACCTGTTTGGCCAGAACATACTTCCTCATATGTAGGATTAGGAGTAAAACCTCCTGCATAACCAACCGAAGTAACATAAACACCATTAATACTCCAAAAAAGTCTTTCAGCACCCCAAAAGCACCCCATTCCAAAAATTGCAGTTTCATATTCTGATGGCCAAGGTCCATTTAAAGAACGATTGTTAATATAGCTTTTCTCTGAACTAATAATTGGTGTTTGCCTTCCAGGCAATGCATCATCAGATTGAACAATTTTTAAATTATTTAAAAAATCAAACATAATAAATTTACCTTCAAAATTTATTTTTCCCTGTAATATTCAGAAATAATTACTCCAAACAATATTAAGCTGCAACCAATCAATGATCTAAAATATAAGGCTTGTCCAAGAATAATAAAAGCAGCAAGTGCTGCAAAAACACTTTCCATAGACAAAATAATTGCAACATTAGTAGGAGGTGAATACTTTTGGGCTATTGTTTGTAAGGTAAAACCTAACCCAATAGAAAAAATACCAGTATAAATTAACTCAAAAGCACCAGAACCTACACCAATATAAGTAGGAGTTTCTATTAAAAAAGCAAGTATAAGACAAATCAACCCAGCAAAGAAAATATGAAAAGCTGCAGTAACAACTGGCTCTAATTTCATTTCAGAAGATTTCGAAATCAAAATTATATGTAATGACCAAAAAAATGCTCCTATAATTGACAAGAGATCCCCATAACTTCCAAACTCTAAATTGTTTTCAGATAGAAGCCAAACACCTATTATGCATGAAATTGCTGCAAATATAATTTTTTTTGAAACTGGTTTTTTTAGATAAATAAAATATATTAACGGCACAATTGGCACATAAAGAGCTGTGAGAAATGCTACATTAGCAACAGATGTGTAAAGAAGAGCTACTTGTTGAAACAGACCTCCAATTAATAATGCTAAGCCCATATAAATAATCAATAGTATTGGCTTTAACTCAAAATATTTATCTTTTCTAAAATAAAAATAAGCGAAGGGAAGTATAGCAATTCCACCAATCAAAAATCTGAATGCTGTAAATGTAAAAGGGCCCATTGTCCTCATACCAGAGGTTTGAGCGACAAAAGCAGTGCCCCATATGAAAGCGACAATTATCAGCAAAAAAGTTGATAATTTATTTTTCATAAATTATTGCTTTTCAGCTAGCCATTTTTCAGCATCTAAGGCTGCCATACAACCCATACCAGCAGCTGTAACTGCTTGCCTGTAAATTTTATCCACACAATCTCCTGCAGCAAAAATACCTGGAACAGACGTACTGGTTTCACCTTTATTTGTTATAACGTAATTATCATTATCTAAGTTAATTTTACCCTTAAAAACTGATGTAGCGGGGTCATGACCAATTGCTATAAATACTCCATCAATTTCAATTTCTGAAACAGAATTATTTTTGGTTGAAATTAATTTTAGTGCATTAACACCTATACCATCACCCAAGACTTCATCAACTTTTGTATCCCACAAAATTTCAATGTTGGGTTTATCATGCAACCTAGACTGTAAAATTTTTTCAGCTCTTAAGGCATCTCTTCTGTGGATCAGTGTCACTTTATTACATAAATTTGAAAGATATAAAGCCTCTTCAACAGCAGTATTACCTCCACCAATAACTGCCACATTTTTATTTTTAAAAAAGAAACCGTCACATGTTGCACAAGCTGAAACTCCTTTTCCATTATATTTTTGCTCACTTTCAATCCCAAGCCATCTAGCTTGAGCACCTGTAGCAATAATTATTGTATCAGTTATTATTTCTCTACCAGAATCAGTGTTAACTTTAAAAGGCCAACTCTCTATATTAATATTTGTTAATAAATCATATTCAATTCTTGCTCCAACATTTTCAGCTTGTTTTTGCATTTGGTCCATTAGCCAGGGACCTTGTATAACATTTTCGTAACCAGGATAATTCTCAACATCTGTAGTAATAGTTAATTGACCTCCTGGTTGTATTCCAGCTAAAACAAGGGGACTAAAACCAGCTCTCGAGGCATAAATTGCTGCAGTTAGACCAGCAGATCCTGATCCAACTATTAATATTTTTTCTTTTTCATTATTCATAACATTTTTTTATAATAGATTGTTAAATTGATATAGACATAAAACATCGAACTTTAAAAAAAAGTAAAAACTTTTCTTAAATTTAAATTAAATTGAACCATATAAAGCACTAAAAATAATTAAAAATAAAATTTCCGAAATTTGTTCATTAGCACCTAGAATTCCACCTGTTACTCCCCCAATTTTTTTATTTGTATAGGCCATAAATATGTAAGATTGCATTATACAAAAAGTATATCCAGTTATTGCAACCCAAAAAGGTGCAAAGATAATTGTTATTAAAAAAGAAATACCTAGAGCTGACCAAAGGACACTTACATCAGTTTGAAATTTTTCGCCTTTTAGGTTTTTTTTTGAAATTTGATTTGAAATTGATCGAAGGAATACAAGCATAGATCGACCGATTGTTGATGAAACAATTAATGCGGAAAAAACATACCAGTGGTTTTCAAGGCCTAGTGATGTTAACGCAAAAATTTTTAATAATATCAATAATATCAATGACAGTGATCCATAAGCATTAATATTTGAGTTTTTCATAAACTCTAAAATTTGTTTTTTATCTTTTCCCTTATTTAAGGCCTGAAAGGTATTAGCAAAACCTTCCTCGTGAAGTCCACCAGTAAAAATTACTCCTGCAATAATTGCAAGAGAAACTGACAAAATAATTGGGACACTCAGATAATAAAGAATGATAAATATTAAACTTGATAAAAGACCTAAAATTAGTCCAACAATTGGGAAAGCCCAAAAAGATCTCTCAAAATCTGGAGGTGTTTCACTTATTTTATCCCACGGGATTGGTATCACTGATAAAACCATAAGTGCAGACAAAATATCTTTTAATAAATCCAATAAATCTGGATTGCCATTTTTCATGTATAACTCTTTTTAAATATCTTTTAAATTAACTATAAAATAAATTTTTATTCAACGCATATAACAATTTTTATAGTTTAATTGATAAAAATCATTTATTTAATAAGATATAAATTAGAAATTTTTTTGATTTAAAAAAAAATTCTTATAAAAATTAGTATAATTATTTTCAAATATAATTATCTTAATACATAATAATGGGTAAATTACTAAAAAAATGTCAGAATAGAGGTTTAAAACTTACTTCACAAAGAGAAGTTGTTATTTCTATACTTGAAAATTCTGAGGACCACCCTGATGTAGACGAACTTTTTAGAAGAGCAACAGAAATTGACAAGTCAGTTTCAATTGCTACAGTTTATAGGACTGTAAAACTTTTAGAAGACGCAAATTTCATTGAGAAACATGAATTTGGTGATGGCAAATCAAGATACGAGGAATCAGGTGAACATCATGAGCATCTTATTGATGTTGAAACAGGTGAGGTAATTGAATTTATTGATAATGAACTTGAAGAGTTAAAGGAAAAAATAGCTCTGAAAATGGGTTATGAACTTGTAGACCATAGATTAGAACTATTTGGTAAAAAATTGAAAATTAATTAAACAAGATTAATAGGTCTAGCGTTTAGCAATCTCCTGTCATCACTATGATGACTTACAATAACCAAAGTAAGGTTATATTTCTCAGATGCATTTTTAATAATTTTCAAAGTTTCTTCTCTTGTCTCCTGGTCTAGTGAGCTAACTGGCTCATCAAGTAAAAGAATAGGTTTCTTAGTCATTAGAGCTCTTATTATGGATACTCTTGCTTCTTGGCCACCTGAAATTTCATTGGGCATTCTTTCCATAATCTTTGTTATTCCTAACTCACTAAATAAGCTATTGATATTTTCTCTCTCTCTTGAAGAGATTTTAAGGTTTGCGGATATGCCCACACAAACATTATCAAAACATGACAAATGCTCAAAAAGATTATTATTTTGAAATATAGTTGAAGTTGGCCTTTCATTTGGTTGTAAATTATCAATCCTTTTATTTAGCCATAAGATTTCACCTCTATCAGGCACCAAAAAACCAGAAATTAAATTAATTAAAGTACTTTTTCCAATACCACTTGGGCCTTCTATTGTAACTACTTCACCTTTTTTAATAAAGAAATTAAATTCAAATTTTTCTTTAGTTGACCAACTAAATTGAACATTATTTAAACTAAGCATTCTTTCCTCCAACGATCCGGAAAAAAATAAAAAATAATAAAAAACATAAAATTATTAATAAGGTTGAAATCGAGGCTGCTTCACTCATTTTATAAGAGGCCATATACTGATAAATTAACCATGGTATAGTTTGAAAATTTTGACTCCCAAATAATGCTATCACACTCAGATCTCCTAAAGATAGGCAAGCCGAAATACCTAATGAAAATCCAAATACAGGTTTTAATGAGGGAAAATCAATTTTCAAAAATCTATTCATTCCATTAATTCCTAAAGATGAGCAAAGACGATCATGCTTCCTTCTGAGAAAAATTGACTTTGATTGAATGATATTTACGGTAAAAGGCAAGCAAAGCATCACATTGGAAAAAATTAAAATCAATACCGGAAAATAACTGTAACTAAGAAACCCTTTCAATATTATGAACAGACCAGTTCCCATAACAATAGCAGGTACAGCTAAATACAATAAAATACTAAAATTATAAAATTTAATTAACAAAATTTTGTTATTCCCAAATTTATTTTTAATTATTAAGTTTGTTCGCGCCTCGCATATAAACCATGAGACTAATACAGAAAGGAAAGAAGAGCATAATGCTATGCTTATACTATTGAAAAAAATATTTATTATTTTTTGATTTTTTAAAATGCTTATTATTTCAGGATTTGCACCTGCTATAATTAATAAAACCAAAGGTGAAAAAACAATAATAGAATAAATAGAAAGTAAAATTACAGTAAAGGAATGATTTAAAAAACTTTTTCTTTTAGAGGTTTGATGTTTATTAGCAATAGTTTTAACTTGAATATTTGAAAAGTCATTTTTTTGAAAAATGTCCAAAATTATTAATATTATTAAACATATAAGTAGTTGAATAGTTGCTAATTTGGCTGCTGAGTTTAGGTCAAAGTCATATCTTACTGCAGTATAAATAGCTACTTCGAGTGTACTTGCAGATGGCCCTCCTCCAAGCATTAATATAAGTGAAAAAGATGTAAAACATTGAAGGAAAACAATTCCACATAGTAAAGGTATAATCTGCTTCATAAAAGGCCACTCGATCAATTTAAAATAATAAAAACCTTTTAAGTTAAATTGCATTGAATTTTTTAAATAATTATCAGGAATCGAATCTAAACAACTGTAAAGTACTCTTAGGAAAAGAGGTGCATTAAAAAAAACATGCGCCAATAAAATACCAAATAAACCAAATACAACTAATTCCTTATCGCCAAAACCAAAAATAAATTCTATATAATTTAATAATCCATTCCCACCCCATACTTTAATAATACCTATACCTGCAACAACTGTTGGTATTACAAATGCAACAGAGCTAAAAGATAGAAAAAGTATTTTTAAAGTACGAGACTTTATATTTATCAAAATTTTGGCTACTAATACCCCTAAAAACAATGAAATTAAAACTGAGATGGTTGATTGTATTAATGTAAATTTTACTATCTCAAAAATTTCTTTGTTTGATAAATAGCTTGTAGAATGCCCGAAACCACTCATTAAAAGAGATAAAATCGATCCTATAACTATAAAAATTAATAATAAAGTTATAGAGAAACCTAAGTTATCTATTAATTTATTCTGGTATTTAAATGTTATTGTATCGAAGCTCTTCGCCACTCACTTATCCATTCTTTCCTATTAATTTCAACTTCATCTGGTTTCATCAGGAGTGAAATATTTGGTTTATCTAGATTTTTGAATGTATCAGGAAGCACTATATCTGTGGCAGGATACATCCAATTTGTAGTAGGTATTACACTTTGGAATTGATCACTTAACATAAATTCTAAAAAATCAAATGATAGTTTTGATTGAGCACCTTTTTTGGTTACAGCAGCAACTTCAATTTGTAAGTAATGACCTTGGTCAAAGATAGCAGCTTTATATTTTTTTTCATTTTCAACCATCTGATGATATGCAGGTGAGGTTGTATAGGACAATACTAAGTCACCCTCCCCTTCAAGAAAAAGTCCGTAAGCTTCAGACCAACCTTTTGTGACTGTCACGATTTTTGGTGATAACTTTTTCCAAATTTCGTCTGCTTTATCTTTGTAAATTGCTTTTACCCATAAAAGAAGACCAAGGCCAGGTGTTGAGGTTCTGGGATCTTGTATAATAATTTTAAGAGAATTATCTTGTTTGATTATTTCATCAAAACTTTTTGGAAACGTTACTAAATTTTCTGAATTATAAATAAAAGCAAAATGTCCCCAATCAAAAGGTAAAAAAACTTCATCATTCCAATCAACAGGAAGGTTAAGGTTTATGGGATTTATTTTATGTTTAACTAATAAATTTGTATTTTTTGCCGTTGAAATGAGATTATTATCGAGCCCTAAAATAATATCGGCATTTGTTTCCTCAGCCTCTAATTTCAATCGACCAAGAATACCAATGGATGAATCTATGCCTACAAACTCTAGATCACAATCACAGATTTTTTCAAATTCTTCCTCAATTTTTGGCCCTGGGCCCCAATCAGAAACGAAACTGTCGTATGTATAAATGATAAGTTTGTTTTGATCTGCAAATGAAACCTCACCGTATATGAGGTTTGTTATTAGAAAAGTGATTAAAATATATATTTTTTTCATTTGATGCTCCAAAAAATAATTTGATTAGCAACTAGAAAAGGATATTTTGGAATTAATAAGTTTTGAATTCCTCTTTCCTACGCCAGTTCTAACTAGTTCAGGTTCAATGGGTTTTTCTCAGCTTATTAAGCACCCCAAGAGATAATTAATTTAAACTATAAAATTTTTAATATGGCAAGTATAATTAAGTATGAAACATTTTAATCATCTTGAAACTGTCATTTTAGTTGGAGGTAGCAAAGTTAAACTTAATGCTTTAAAGGCTATTTCAAGTCAACATCCTGTTTACGCTGCTGATAGTGGTGCAAATATTTTAATAGATGAACAAATAAATTTTGAATCTGTCATTGGTGATATGGATTCTATTAATACTGAAATTTTGAAAAATAAAAACTATAAAGCAATATTCATTGAAGATCAGAACTCTACTGATTTGCAAAAATGTCTTAATACCATTAAAGCAAAGATGATCATAGGTTTTGGTTTCTTAGATCAAAGATTAGATCATACACTGGCATCATTAACAGCAATTTGCCAGCATAATGTAGCCCGATCAATAATATTAGTTGGTGAAATAGATACTGTAATATTTGTAAAGGGGGATTGGTCATGTAGTATTCCTTCTGGAACAAGGTTATCGGTTTGGCCTCTTTCAAATCAACTTTTTTTGGAAAGTTCAGGTTTGAAATACTCTTTAAATAATCTCAATATGGATCCTATAAATTTAATCGGAACTTCTAATGAAACAGTGAAAGATAGGTTTTCAATCAAGCCAAGTAATAAGTACCCTGCTCGATATGTGACGATTATACCATCTAAATATTTTATGAATATTTATGATGAATTCATTAATATTTAATTATAAGTATTTAGAAATCTCAGATGCAGTATCAGCCATTCTATTTGAAAAACCCCATTCATTATCATACCATGACAATATTCTAACTAATTTTTTTCCTGTTACAAATGTTTGATCTGTATGGAATATTGATGAGTGAGGATTATGATAAAAATCTGTAGATACAAGTTTCTCATCTGTATAGCTAAGAACATTTCTTAATTTATCATTATTACAGGCTTTTCTGACAACGTCATTGACTTCTTCAGCCGTTGTCTGCTTCATTGAAGTAAATGTAAGATCAATCATTGAAACGTTTGAAGTTGGAACACGAACAGCTACACCCTTTAATTTACCTTCTAATTCAGGAAGAACTTGACCAACAGCTTTAGCAGCTCCTGTAGAAGTAGGTATCATATTTACAGCGGCAGCCCTTGCCCTGTAAATATCCTTATGGTCTCTATCGATTGTTGGCTGGTCACCAGTATAGCTGTGAACTGTGGTCATAAATCCTTCTTCAATTCCAAAATGATCATTCAGGACTTTTGCAATAGGCGCCAAACAATTTGTTGTACAAGATGCATTTGAAATTATATTATGTTTAGAATTAATTTTTTCCTCGTTAACACCGTATACAACAGTAATATCTGCATCTTTTGCAGGAGCCGAAATCAAAACCTTACTTGCACCAGAAAGAATATGCTGCTGACAATCTTCAGCACTATTAAATTTTCCTGTACACTCCATGACCAAGTCAACATCATTTTTGTCCCATCGTATTCCATCTAAAGTTTTTTTCTTTGAAAAAGATATTTTTTGATCACCAACAATAAGATTTTTTCCTTCAACGCTAATATCATAAGGGAAAACACCGTGAATTGAGTCATATTTTAAAAGATGCGCACATACTTTAAGGGCAGATCTATTATTAATGGCGACAACTTTTATGTCTTTTCTTTTTGACTCAATAATAGCTCTAAGGACATTTCGTCCTATTCGACCGAAACCATTTATTCCAACTCGTAATGTCATATTTCTTTTTTTAAGATAATTAAATTTGTATTTGTTTATTAGATATATAAATTTTATACAACATAAATAAATTAAAAAAAAATTAGTTTAATATTTATTAATTTTTAATTATATGAATTAATGGAAAATCTTTATTATATACATTACAAACACATTTTTCTTAACTTTTTATGCAAACAAAAAATTCAATTTTTACTCCTGTACTAATTGGTGGTAGTTTAATTCTATTAATCAGTTTTGCTATCAGATCATCATTTGGCTTATTTCAAATACCAATAGCAGATGACTTCTTATGGCCAAGAGCAGAATTCTCTATGGCAATAGCAATACAAAATTTAGCATGGGGAATATCAACACCATTCTTTGGAGCTTTGGCTGAAAAATTTGGTGATAGGAAGGCTATATCATTAGGTATTATTTTATATGCAATAGGACTTTTAATCAGCAGTAATGCAGTAACACCAGAAGCTCATCAAATGCTTAATATTGTTATTGGGTGTGGAATTGCAGGTACAGGTTTTGGGCCTATTTTAGCTGTTGTAGGAAGATCCACAACACCAGAAAAACGATCTCTTGTTCTTGGATTAACAACTGCCGCTGGATCCGCTGGACAAGTAATAGGTCCACCTTTCACGAGCGCTTTGCTTAATACAATGACTTGGTCATCAGTTATGGTTGTATTGGCAATTGTTGTTCTAGCAACATTAATTTGTCTTATAGCCATTAAACCTGATAATAAAACAAATAATATTGAGATTAATGAGAACTTATCTGATGTTTTGTTTAAAGCCATAAAGGATCCTACTTTTTCAATGTTATTTTTAGGTTTCTTTTCATGTGGTTTTCAACTTGGTTTTATAACTGCCCACTTTCCAGCTTTTATTACTGAAGCATGTGCATCAATACCACCAAATAGTCTAATTAGGTCTTTAGGAGTAAATACAACTTCAACTTTGGGCGCTTTTGCAATAGCTGTTATTGGTCTTTTTAATATTATTGGTGCAATTACTGCAGGTTACTTGGGCAAAAATTATACAAAAAAATATTTGCTTTCTACTATTTATTTAGGGCGAACAATTGCTTCAATTGCTTTTATAATGTTTCCTATTACCGTGGAAAGTGTGATAATTTTTTCAATAGTCATGGGCGGTTTATGGCTAGCTACAGTTCCGTTAACTTCTGGTGTAATAGGGTATATTTATGGAATGCAATATATGGGCACATTGTATGGCATAATCTTTCTTTCACATCAAATAGGTTCATTTGTAGGAATTTGGTTAGGTGGAAGCCTTTACGATACTTTTGGCAATTATAATTTAGTTTGGTGGATCGGAATTGGTGTTGGGGCTTTTTCTGCAATAATACACTTACCAGTAAAGGAAACACCTATTTCTTTAAGATTAGTTAAAGATACAATAAAATAATTCTCAACAAATAAATTATTCCAATAAGGATAAAATTTCATTTAAAGGTTTTTTAATTTTTGCAACTTGAGGAACAGTAGCTTTTTCTGAAGCATGGCCAACAGTAAGTATCATGACAGGCTTATTGCTTTTTGGTCTGCCACAAAGGTTATTCAAAAAACTCATTGGGTTTGGTGTATGAGTTAAAACAGATAGTCCAGCGTTATGAAGAGCTGTAATTAGAAATCCAGTAGCAATTCCAACGCTTTCTGGAACGTAATAGTTTTTATATTTTGTACCGTCATCAAAAGTTCCAAATCTTTCAGCAAAAACAATAATTAACCATGGGGCAATTTCTAAATGTGGTTTGTTTGCATTTGTTCCAATTGGTTCGAGTGCCTTAATCCACTCATCACTAGCTCCTCCCGAATAAAATTTTTCCTCTTCAATTTCTGCGGCCTTCCTTATTTTTCTTTTAACTTCGTGATTAGAAATTGCTGTAAAATGCCATGGCTGGTGATTGGCTCCACTTGGAGCTGACCCAGCTACTAGAATAGCTTTTTTTATAATTTCAATGTCTACTTGTCTTTCAGAAAAATCACGAATTGTATGCCTTTTAAGCATAAAATCTGAAAAGTTATTTATAGAAATTTTCATTTTCTCATCTGATAAGGACACCTTATCAGGAACTGGAATTTTTTCATACTTAAGATTTTTTTTGATAAACATAATTAGTTACGTAACAGTTTTTCTATCAATGTTTTTATAATTCTTCCAAAGTTCATTTTTTGATACTTGATCAATAATTTTAATTGCTTTCAAAATATCATTTTCATCCAAATAGAGTGGAGAGAAACCAAACCTAATTAGATTTGGAGCTCTAAAATCACCTATTAGTTTTTTTTCAATAAAAGCCTGCATGAATTCATAACCGTTCTCACAGATATATGATATTTGGCCTCCTCTCATATTAGGATCTCGAGGACAAGCTAACTTAAAGTTTAAAGATAATTTATCTAATTCAGAAATAAAAAGTTCAGATAAGACTATGGAACGCTTTCTTAATTCACTTAGATCTATGTCCTCCCAAATATCAAGTGAATGCCTCAGTGCAGCAAATGAAATAATGGATGGCGAACCTATTCTCATTTTGTCAATGCCCACTGAAGCTTCATAATTTAAACTAAAATCAAATGGTGATTTATGACCATGCCAACCAAATAAAGCAGGTTCAACTTCATTAATGTATTTAGGGGCTACGTATATAAAAGCAGGTGAACCAGGACCACCATTTAAATATTTATACGTACAACCAACGGCAAAATCAGCTTTTGTATTTTCAAGACTTATTGGGAGAACACCTGCACTGTGTGCTAGATCCCAGACAGTCAGCGCACCAAAATTATGAGCAGTCTCTGTGACCTTTTTCATGTCATGGAGCCTTCCGGTTCTGTAATCAACTTGAGTTAACATAACAACTGCTACATCTTCATCAATTGTTTCAGTTACTTTTTCAGGGTCAACTATCTTAATTTCATATTTATCTTTAAATAACTTTAAAAGACCCTGTGCTATGTAAACATCTGCAGGGAAATTTCCATTGTCTGTTAAAATATACTTACGCTTACTATTTAGTTTAAGAGCAGATGTTAAAGCTTGAAATACTTGAGTTGAGAGTGTGTCACCTACAATAATTGAATTCGTTGGTGCGCCAACAATTTTTGATATTTGATTGCCTATAATTTTAGCTTGTGAAAACCATCCTTTAGAATTCCAACCTTTAACTAGTTCTTTTGCCCATTCATCCTCTAAAAAGGTTTTTATTTCTTCTGTTATGGATTTTAAAGGTGGACCCAATGAATTCCCACACAAGTAAACAGTACCTTTTGGTATTGAAAATAAATCTTTAAACTGCGCAAAATTAGTCATAGTAAACACCTCGGTTATAAATCATTTCTTAGTTCCCATAACTCCGGGAAAAAGTGATGACTCGTTACTTTTTCTAACCACTCTACACCAGAGGATCCACCGGTTCCTGATTTGTAACCAATTATTTTTTTTACGAGTGTAAAGTGACGCCACCTATAAATTGAAAACTGTTCGTCAAAAGAGATTAATGTTTCAGCTAAAAGGTATTCGGAGTTCTTGCTTGAAGACTTTTTATAGATTGAAAGCCAAGCATCTTTAACAGAATTTTGACTTCTATAAGTTTTAGTCCAATCTCTTTTAATTGCTTTTTGTGAGATTTTATAACCCCTTCTATTAAGATAAAAAATCACTTCGTCATATAGGCTTGGTGTTTCAAGCGATTTTTTTATTTCAGGCCATACATGAGGAACATTTTTATGAGCGGAAGCCATTTTAACGCTTTTATTTCCAAGAATAAATTCTACGTGGCGATACATAAATGATAATTGTCCAGATGCAGTGCCTAAAAAATCTCTAAATTCGTTGAATCCTTCTGGCTTAATTGTCGACAATATATTCCATGTATCCGCAATATATTTAATAAAGCAAACAGCTCTTTCAAGAATTATAATTGTATTATTTATATTATTTTCTTTTATTTGTTCTCTTGCATTATAAAGTTCAAAATGCAGCCCTTTGTATAGTATTTCTTTTACTTGACCCATAATATAAAAACACATCTCATCGTAACCTTTAGATCTAGGATGTTGAAGTGACAATAAAAGATCTATGCTTTGATAATCAATATAGGGATTCGATAGCCCTTTATATTCAGTTAAGGGTGACCCGTAAGTCTTTTTTGATGTTTTAAATCGACTTTCATCATTTGATAAGTCCATTTCTCTTGGAAGTGGTGAGTTGTTAACTTTTGTAATATCTACAATATCTGGAAACTTTGGTTTATAATCTGGCATAGATCTAACTTTGCATATCCAATAATATTTTTAATTCATTACCAAGTTCTTTGTCAAAATTAGCTAAATCTAAAATAACATCAAAATGGTTCTTACCTATTACTTCCAATGATCTAACAGGAACACTTTCATCAATCAATTTATTAACAAGAATTTTGCTTTGTTTTTTGAATTGTTCAGTTTCATTCTCTCCCCAAGCAACAATTGTAGGGGGGAAGTTTTTTAAACTAAAATTAAGTGGACTGTTTCTGTATGCTTCATCCTTACTTAAGGAAAGTGCCTCATTAATTGAAGTATCTATTAAAGGCTCAATATCATATATTCCAGAAACCAAAATATTACCTAGAATTTTTATTTTAAGTTTCTCCAAAACACACATCGCAACTAAATGAGCTCCTGCAGAACTACCTGATAAAATAATTTTTTTATTGTCATACCCTAAATCACTTGCATTTATAAATAACCATTCAATAGCATTTTTGCATTCTTCTACTATTTCATCAATTGATACTTTGGGTGCCAAAGAGTATTCAATTGCAGCGTAACCAACACCATTTTTTGCTGCTTCAGATGAAGGGAAAAAGGAGTCTCGTAATGATAGTTCTTGCCAGTAGCCACCATGAATAAATACTAAGATTGGATTTAAAATATTTGACTTGGATCGACTTTTTTTTGTTACTTCAATAACTTGATTTTTTTGAATGCCATACTGATAAATCTTTGATTGAGTATGAGTACGCGCAGTTCGACTTTGAGTTTCATACTCATAAATAAAAGGTTTATAATTCCCCCCTATCATTGAGCTTGGAGAGTACTCCCTCTCCCTATCTAAGGCTGAGAATTTTTCCCATTCCAGTTTATCGGTTTTAAGAAATTTTTTTGTCTTCCAAATTCCATTATTCATAAATTAATCTTTATTTAATTAAGCCACTACTAATGAATGCATGTTTAATTCTTTTTTTCTCCTCATCTGTAAGCTCTAAATTAGGAAACCTAGTTCTTCCACCTACTTGACCTAAAAGCTCTTGCCAATATTTTTGATGTGCATGAGGTTTGCTTTCTGGTTTTGAAGAATGAAAAGCTTTTCGAACAGTATCTAAACTATCTCGAACTACTTTAGCTTCCTTAAAGTTTTTATTAAAAGCTAAATCAGTATATTTTTTCATTCTTTTATCATTTTTTGTTTGAATTAAAAATGGAGGAGAAGAGCATAGATAAAGTTTCCAATCTAACTCAACGATATTTTCGTACCAGTCACTTTCTGATGCAGTACTTACAATAATTCGGTCATTAGCTAACAATGTTAGTTTTTTATACATGTCTCTTGGAACAGAATATTTTATAGCAACTATATTCTTAATATTTGCTATTTCATTGCATAACTCTGGTTCCATCAGGTATCCAGAATCAGGGTGGCTCCACATTGCAATACCTATATTTAGTTTAGAAGATAGTTCAGAGTAATAATTTTTTAACACCTCAGCTCTATCTGAAACGAAATTCAAAACCGGTGCATGAACTACTATATAATCAGCACCAATATTTTCAGCGTATTTGCCTAATTCCATAACAGTTTCAAAATTTTGATCAGAACAAGAGACTATTGTTTGTGCTTTTCCATAACACTCATCAACAGCTATCAAAAAACTTTTCTTCCTTTCCTCAATTGACATTGAAAAGAACTCACCCTGCTTTCCAGATACAAAAAAACCATCTATTTCTAGGTCATCTATCCAATGTCTTAAATTTGATCTTAAACCTCTCTCATCCAGTGAAAATTCTTCATCAAAAGGATTAAGTGCAGCAGCCCAAATTCCTTTCATATTTTGAAAAGCATACTCTTTAGCTTCTTTTTTTGAGTATTTCATTAATTTATTAGAGTTTGACCCATTCAGGTGGAGGCTCTTTGCCTGGATGCACTTCACCACATGACTTGCATGTTCTAATATCTACAGAATTATAAAATTTTTCATAGATTGGCGGAAAATCATCAACGATTGAAACGAGGTCAATTTCATCTCTAAACACTAATCCACCACACTTAAAACAGTACCATTCAAGAGCATCAAGTAAACCTTCAGGTCTTGCAGGTTCAATTACTAAACCTATTGACCCTTCTTGAGGACGCTGAGGGGAATGCCTAACGTGAGCTGGCAATAAAAAAATGTCACCTTCCCTTATAGGGACATCATAAAACTCATTACCATCAAATAACTTCAATAACATATCACCTTTAAGTTGATAAAAAAAACTCTTCAACTGGGTCATCATGGTAGTCTGTTCTTTTATTGGGACCTCCAACTACAGTAACCATTAGGTCAGCTTCTTTAAACACTTTTTGGTTGCCAACAGGTGGTTTAAGGTACTGTTGATTATCGTCAATCCATTTTTGAAAATTAAAAGATTGCAGTCTAGCCATTTATTCCTCCCAAAATATTCATAATTAATTACTAACTTGAGAGCTGTTTTAAAGGCAAGTTATATTATTAAGTTAAAGGATTAAGTTACTATTAATAAATTTATATATTTTTTGAAATTGGTATAACATTTTCTGAATTACTATCTTCGGTTTCTTGAGCCTGTATCAGTCTATCAATTTCTTTTTTAACAAGTGCTTTATAAATAAAATCTCTAAATCCTAAATATTGATTTTTAAATTTTTGGGGTAGTTTGGTAATTTTGCTTCTAACGTTAACAAGATCATTTTTTAATATGGCTATATCTGAAATTGTTGGCCCTATTATAACATCAACATCAGAAAGTGCAGATGTCAATTGATCAATGTGCAACTGATTTGCGGGTACTTTATTAGGCATTATAACGAGATGTGGAGATCCCCCACCTCGAACCTTTTTAAGCCCGTCAAGTGTTTTAACAAATTCAATAGTTGCTCTAATTTCAATTTCACTTAAATTGCATGGTATTAAAATAGCATTGCATTGCATAATACAATTCACAAGCTGCCTTGGAGGGTGAGCCATTGTATCAATTAAAATTATTTCCTCTTCTCGCGTGAAGGCTTTTAATTTTTGATCTAAAAGGCTAACTCCTAAGTTAGGAGAAGCATGGTTAAAAGGAATGTAATCTAATTCAATCTTAGAATTTATATCGTTTAAAATTGAAACAGAACTTTTTTGACTGTCAGTATCTATTAATTTTATTTTACCATTAAATCTAGTTTGTGAAAGACCTAATGCAGAGAGGATACAAAGTGTAGACTTTCCTACACCCCCCTTTGAGTTTAGAAATGCTATTTTATAACTGTTCATATTTTGTATCCTCACTAACAATTTTTGAGACTAATTTTGCAGATTGATTATAAATTTCATTAATTGATTCTAAATGAGCAATTTTATCCTCGAATACTTTCTTATGCTTAAAAATTTTCTCTTGTAATTTAAGAAGTGACTCATCTACCTGCTGTAAATTGCTTTTAATTTGAGATCTCTTTTCAGTAAGAATTCTTAATTCACTGATAAAGTTCATAAGATTATCAGGAGATGTTTCATCTAAATCATTTGAATTTGATTGGTTAGTGTCCAATCCTACTAATTTTTGAATCTGTTCTAAACTTGACTGAGCCTCATTTAAATAACTTTTATTATTGATATCTGTCTCTTTTGGGATATCTGTTATTTTATCAATAACACCATTTGCATCTTTAATATCATTACCTATGTTCTGGTCTAAACTAAACTGATCTTCATTTAAGTAACTTTTATTATTGATATCAGTCTCTTTTGGGATATCTGTTATTTTATCAATAACACCATTTGCATCTTTAATATCATTACCTAAAATGTGAGAGAAATTGTTATGGAGTTTCAATTTAAGATTTGAAATAGATACATCTCTCAAATTACTCTCGTCCTGCCTTATTTCATCTTGAGGCGATAACTTGTTAAGTTCTGAAATTTCATCATTTTGGAGATTTTGTAAATCCAGTCTTTGAAACTTCATCTTTCTTTTAACAGAATTTATATAAAAATTTGACATAACATTATTAATCCAAATAAAAAACTAATAATAACAGATAATTACAAAGTTTACATCACCTATATATTGAAAAGTTAGGTGTATGTAATCATACATGTTGTGTTTTTAAAATTTTGTGATATTTTTTTTATTCACTTAATTTAGCAAGTTTTTATGTTGTTTATTCCATTATATGATGAAAACCCATCTAAAAAACGTCCCTTAGTGACATGGGCTTTGATTGCAATATGTTTTATAATTTTCATTTATCAATTTAATCTTTCTCAGAAGTCAGAATTAAATTTTATTTATAAATACGCTTTCATACCTGACTACTTGAATAACTATTACATTGTAAGTAAATTAACATCCTTAGACCCAATGTTGACACTAATTACCTCAGCATTTTTACATGCAGGATGGATGCACATTTTAGGAAATATGCTCTATTTATATATTTTCGGTGATAATGTCGAAGACAGTATGGGGAAATTAAAGTTTTTCTTGTTTTATGTCATTTGTGCGATTACAGGAAGTCTTCTCCAATACTACTCAAACCAAAGTTCAGAAATTCCAATAGTTGGGGCTTCTGGTGCAATCGCAGGTGTTTTAGGCAGTTACCTTATTCTCTACCCTAAAGCCAATATAAAAGTTTTTATGTGGATAATTATAATATTCAGAACAATTAATATTCCAGCATGGATCGTTTTAAGCATATGGATCATGGTTCAGTTTTTTTCACTTTCTAACAGCACCTCATCTGGTGGTGGCGTTGCTTACTTTGCACATATTGGAGGTTTTTTTGCTGGAATGATACTCACACCAATTTTGAAAAATAAAAATAAAGCCTTATTTAATGAAAGTTTAAGCTCTCCCTGGGAAATTAAAAGAACACAAAAATCTGATCTTAAAAACACTTTTACTCACGGAAGAAAATCATCATTACCTGTTTTTAGAAAATCAAAGGGATCATTACCTAAATTTAAAAGATAAAGTAGCATTTACTCTATTATTTCTGGAGTTTCACCAAAAGTTTTAATGAAGTTTTTAACTTTACTTGCAGCCCTCTGGCAACTGTCTTTATTCATGGATCTGACGACAATATTAGTTCCTATGACACCTGACTTAAACCATGGGTAGCATCCAATTTCTATATTATCATCAGCGTTTTCTATATTCTGGAGTTCTTGAGCCAAATTCCCTTCTCCTATTTTACATGCAATAGAAATTGAAACCATTTTTGAACCACTCTTTATATTTTTAAGAATACCGTCAAGCATTGCCTGCATAATTTTTGGGACACCTGCCATAACAAATACATTTTCTATATTGAAACCTGGCGCTGCACTCACAGGATTATCAATGAGTAACGCTCCTTCTGGAATATCAGCCATTTTTAATCTAGCTGAATTTAATTCTATCCCAGTTCCCTTATAATGATTTTTTAATCTTCTCAATGCTTCGTCATTTCTCAAAACAGGGACGTTAAATGCTTTAGCAACTGCGCTTGTTGTGATGTCGTCGTGCGTTGGGCCAATACCACCTGAAGTAAATACGTATTCCACTTCCTTTGATAGTTTTCTAATTGTTTCAACAATAGTTTCATGGTCATCCATTATTATTCTTGCCTCAACCAATTTGATGCCATGATTGGTCAATTGTTCAGCTACCCAGCCTATGTTTTTATCTTTTGTCCTTCCAGATAAAACCTCATTTCCAATCACTAGCATAATTGCTGTTGGTTGAGTATTGATTGTCAATTAATTCTCCACTAAGTTTCAATAAATAAAAGGATCTGACAAATGCAATTATCACAAACTTTAAAGTCAGGAAAGCTTATTAAACGCTATAAAAGATTTTTTGCTGACTTAGAATATGAGAATAATATTATTACAGCTCACTGTCCAAATCCAGGGAGCATGACTGGTCTTAACCAGCAAGGCCAAGATGTATTATTTTCGACAACTGACAATACCAAAAGAAAATTAAAGTATACCCTGGAATTCGTTAGACAATGTGAATCTTGGGTTGGTGTTAATACTCAGTATCCAAATAAATTAGTAGCTGAAGCATTACGAAACAAAATCATACCAAATCTTAGTGACTACTCAGAGTTTAAACCAGAGTTTAATTACGATAAAGGAATTCGCTATGATTTTTTATTAACCGGATTAGATAAAAAGCAATGTATTGTAGAAGTTAAAAATGTCCAGCTGAGGCGCAATGTGAAAGATCGTATAGGTTTGGCTGAATTTCCAGACTCTGTTACAGACAGAGGCTCTAAGCATTTGAATCATTTATCTCTTGCAATTTCAAAAGGGTATAGGTGTATGATGCTTTACGTGGTGCAAAGAACAGACTGCGAAAAATTTTCAATTGCAAGTGACATAGATCCAGTTTACGTACAAAATTTTAATGAAGCAGTTAAAACAGGTGTTGAAATTGAAGTTTGGGGTTGTGATATTTCACATAAGGAAATAAAACTGTCAAAGCAACTAAAGCTAATTTAAATACCTTAATATTTTATGAATAATCACTCTATAAAACTTCATAGTCCCTCTGATTTTGAGAGTATGAGAAAAGCAGGTCAATTAGCTTCGGACGTTTTGGATTACTTAACACCATTTGTCGCACCAAAAGTTACTACTGGCTTTTTAGATGACCTGGCTCACAAGTATATTATCAGCAAAGGAGCAACGCCTGCTCCTCTAAATTATAAGGGCTTTCCAAAATCAACATGTATTTCTGTTAATCATGTCGTCTGTCATGGTATACCCGGTGATAAAGCATTAAAATCTGGAGATATATTAAATATTGATGTGACGGTCATACTTGACGGATGGTACGGTGACACAAGCAGAATGTTTTTTGCTGGAAAGCCTACTGTCAAAGCAAAAAGACTTTGTGACATTACTTACCAGTGCCTAATGAAAGGTATCGAGGCATCAAAACCAGGTGCCACACTAGGCGATGTAGGTCATGCAATACAGTTACTTGCTGAAAAAGAGAGATTTTCAGTTGTCAGAGACTTTACAGGACATGGACTTGGTCAGGTTTTTCATTGCCCACCGTCTGTACTTCACTTTGGAAACCCCGGTGAAGGGATCAAACTAGAGCCTGGAATGATTTTTACCATAGAGCCAATGATAAATGCTGGAGGATACGCAACTAAAATTTTATCTGACGGATGGACCGCCGTTACAAGGGACAGATCACTTTCAGCTCAATTTGAACACTCTATAGGAATAACTGAAAATGGAGCAGAGATTTTTACTTTGTCAAAAAAGAATTATGACTTTCCACCATACAAATAAATATTTCAATACAATATTTGCTTTTATTCTGTATTAATTTTTATCAATTTTTTTCTTTATGGATGCTACAAATGCACCCATAAATTTAGAAATATTTTCTTTTGGTGGAGATTGTTTTGCGGCTTCATTGACAGCTTCTTTCAGGTTCTCATTTGCCTTTTTAATGTATGGTTTGGCTTTAGTATATGATTTCTCAGCAGCCTTCTGGACTTCCTTTCGGACTGCAGGATTAGTTGCAGCCATCTTAGCTGCCATAAAGAGTAATCTTGATAAAGCCATATTTAAATATAAAAAAATTGCAAATTCAATCTAACTCTTGCATAAAAAAACTTCAATATTAAAATAAATTTTCATAATTTATTCATAAAGGAATGCAATGATCCCTCGATACACACGTCCCGCAATGAAAAAAATTTGGGATGAAGAAAATAAGTTTAAAATTTGGTTTGAAATAGAGGCTCATGCAGCTGATGGGATGGCAAATCAAGGTACTATTCCAAAAGAGGCTGCAAAAAAAATTTGGGAGCTCGGAAAATTTGAAATTAGTAGAATTGCTGAAATTGAAAAAAAAACAAAGCATGATGTAATTGCATTCCTGACTAATTTAAGTGAACACATTGGTCCTGAAGCCCGTTTCTTGCATCAAGGCATGACTTCTTCAGATGTTTTGGATACCGCTCTCTCTATTCAAATGATGCAATCCAGTAAGTTATTAATTGAAGGAGTTGGAAAATTACTTTCATCTATCAAAAAGAGAGCCTTTGAGCACAAACACTCAATTTGTATCGGCCGAAGTCACGGCATACATGCTGAACCAACTACTTTTGGATTAAAATTAGCTGGTTTCTTTGCTGAATTTGAACGATCACTTAACAGGTTGCAAATTTCAAAGAAAGAAATAGCTGTTTGCGCTGTTTCAGGTGCAGTAGGAACATTTGCAAATATCAGCCCTGAAGTTGAAAGACATGTTGCAGAACAAATGGGACTTGAGGTTGAACCAATTTCAACTCAAGTAATACCAAGAGACAGGCACGCGGCTTGGTTTTCGTGTCTTGCGTTGGTTGCTTCTTCAATTGAACGATTGGCAACTGAAATTAGAAGTCTCCAGCGAACTGAAATACGTGAAGTTGAAGAATACTTCTCATCTGGTCAAAAGGGGTCTTCCGCAATGCCTCACAAGAGAAACCCCGTTCTTACTGAAAATTTAACTGGTATTGCAAGAATTGTTAGAGCAAGTGTAATTCCTGCATTGGAGAATGTAGCATTATGGCATGAAAGAGATATATCTCATTCGTCTGTTGAAAGAGTTTTTGCTCCAGATGCATCAATTGCGTTGGATTTTGCAATAGCGAGAATGACTAATGTAATTGACAATTTGTTAATTTACCCTGACAGAATGAGAGAGAATATGGGAAAGTTAAAAGGTTTAGTTAATTCCCAACAAGTTTTACTAAAACTTACGCAAGCAGGGATTAGCCGTGAAGATGCCTATTCCCTAGTCCAAGAGATTTCTATGAAAGTGTGGAAGGGTGATGATACATTTTTGTCCCTACTCAAAAGTAACAAATTAATTAATAACAAAATCAATAAAGCTGAATTAGACAATTTATTTGACGAAGAATACCACACAAAAAATGTTGATGAAATATTCAATCGAGTTTTTAAAATATAGTTTAGAAACAAAAAATCACACATCTAAATATATTTATAAAGTGAACTGACTTAAATTATGCGATTTACAATTATAAATTTTACTGATCCAGAGAAAATTAAGAGTTTGATTGATAATTTACTTACAATTACGAGGAAGAGGCCTGCAATTGTGAACCAAAAGGAAAGTAGTATTCCTAATTGTGATTTAATTATTTTACCAGATGAATTTCGAAGTTTTGGTGGGAAAGTCTTTACCGAAAGAGTCTTGAGTTCCCCTATTATCAAAGAAGTAAAAAACCATATTGCTAGAGGGGGTGCAGTTTTAGCAATTAATTCAGGCGCAGAAGTCTTGATTGATGCTAAATTAGTAGGCGCTAAAATTAAAAGGTTTAATAGACATGAAAATGCTACAGAAAGTGTAGCTGTAGAAATTGAAAGAAATGTTAATTCACCATTCCTTAAAATGTACAAGCAAAAAGAAATTTTACGTTTATGCTCTTATAGCCTGAGAGATTATTTCATTTTAGAACCTCAAGATAGCAACTTGATAAATCCAAATCTGGTGGCTTTTAAATACCAAGTCAATAAAGTTCAAATAGAAAAACTAAAAATTGACCCTGAAAATACTGGTATAGCTGGGATTGTTTCAGAAAATGGAAATATTTTATGTTGTATTCCAGATCCAACAATTTTCAATATCAATAAAGAAAAAGGAAATGACCCAAAATTATTTTTTGAAAATGTTGTTAAAACACTCTCTTAGAGTATTATTATTTTTTATAATATTGTAAAATATAGTAATGATGATTAAATCAATACTATAATTTTTTTTGGAGACCCTTATGCCAATGAGTGCATCAGAAATTGAAGTCTTAATTAAAGAAGCTTTTCCAGATGCGATTGTTAAAATCAATGATTTAAGGGGAGATGGAGATCATTACTCATGCCATGTTATTTCTAAAGAATTTGAGGGCAAGTCAAGGGTTCAACAACATCAAATGGTTTATGGTTCATTAAAAGGAAGAATGGGAAATGAACTCCACGCCTTAGCATTACAAACATCCACACCAAAATAGGATATTAAAATGAATGAAAATACTAAGACAGAAATTGAAAATGAAATTCAATCCAATAATATTGTTCTTTACATGAAGGGAACACCAGTCTTTCCTCAATGCGGTTTTTCAGCTGCAACTGTCGGAGTTCTAAATCATCTTGGAGTTAAATTTAGTAGCGTAAATGTTCTTGAAAATGATGATGTCCGTCAGGGCATAAAAGATTACGCTAATTGGCCAACCATACCTCAACTTTATGTAAAGGGTGAATTTGTGGGTGGATGCGATATCGTTCGTGAAATGTATGAGAGTGGTGAACTTAGTGACTTACTAAAGACAAAAGGCATTGAAGTAAGTAAGTAAAATTATACTCTTTACCTAGAATAATATTCCACAACTAAATTTGGTTCCATTTGCGTTGCATATGGAACATCCTCGAGCAATGGAATTCTTGTAAGTGATCCGGACATCTTTTTGTGGTCTACTTCACAATAATCAGGGACATCTCTTTCTGGTGAAGCAACAGCTTCAATTACCATAGGTATTTGATGTGATTTCTCTTTTAATGTTATAACATCACCAAGTTTAACCATTGCAGAGGGTATATTACACTTTTTTCCATTTAATTGAATATGACAGTGATTAACTAATTGCCTAGCGGCAAAAACTGTTGGAGCTATTTTGAGTCTGTAAACAACAGCGTCTAAACGGCATTCTAAAATACCAATAAGGTTTTGCCCTGTATCACCTCTTCTTCTCTCAGCTTCAGCAAAGTATTTTTTAAATTGCTTTTCACCTATATTTCCGTAGTAACCTTTTAGTTTTTGTTTAGCCATTAATTGAACGCCAAAATCAGTAGGTTTTTTTCTTCTTTGGCCGTGTTGACCAGGAGCATAGCTCCTTAAATTTACAGGTGACTTAGGTCTTCCCCAAAGATTAACCCCAAGGCGACGATCGATTTTATATTTTGCAGACTTGCGTTTGTGCTCTGACTTAGGTGCCATTTTAACTCCAATCCAGTTTACCTGGTTTATTTATTATTGTTCCAGTATCACAAATTAATGTGGGGTCCTGTTAAGCACCACGTTCCCAGAAATAGTCCTCACTAACTATACTAAATATTATATTTGTCAATATATTTTAACCTTTTTTATTGTTAGTTATTTTTTTCTCAATAGCTGATATTATACCGTTTAGTGTCCCAATTTCTTGTTGGCTTAAATTAAACCTAACAAACATTGACTTTAAGTTATTCATTACTGAGGGCTTCATTTCTTTGGTAGCAAAAAAATTATTCAACTCAAGAAATTCCTCTAGACGCGAGAGAAAAAAATCTCTTTCTTTCACTGTAGATAATGGTGTTTTATGATAAATTAATGGTTCTGAAATTTTGCTATATTCAACTTCAGACAATCTATTTTTTAAAAATATTTTCCTCCATTCCCAAGACATTAAAAGAACTGCTTGAGATAAATTTAAAGAAGAAAATTTTTCTTCCATAGGAATTTTAACAAACGCGTTTGAATACGCAATTTCTTCATTTGTTAAACCTGATTGCTCTGGACCAAATAAAATTGCAGATTTTTCGTTGTTGTTACTATTTTGATAAATTTGATTGGCAGCGTATTCAGGGCCCATTTCTTTTTTTGTAATGTCCCTGTTTCTTGCAGTTAACGAATAAACGTGAACGACATCATTTAACGCTTCTGGAATAGTACTGAAAACTTTAATATTTTTTAAAATATCGTCAGCTCCAGCGGCCATAGAACTTGCTCCATCATTTGGCCATTGTTCACGTGGATCAACAAGTCTAAGATCTGTAAGCCCACAATTTTTCATTGCCCTTGCCGTTGAGCCAATATTTTGAGGCAACTGGGTTCTGACTAGAACAATTATTGGTTTTGAGATATCAAAGTTCAAAATTCAATTATATAAAAAAGTTAATTTGCTGGAGCAACTGGCTTTGTACCTAATGTAAGTAATTTCCATGTTAGAGCGTCATACAGCGCCATGACTGAAGCATCAATAATGTTTGTCGATAATCCAACTGATCTCCATCGATTATTATTTGAGTCTTCACACTCAATTAATACTCTTGTTGTTGCTTCTGTGCCAGAGCCACTATCAATAATTCTTACTTTGTAGTCGACTAAACTTACTGAATTTAAGCTTGGATAAATTTTTGAAAGAGCTTTTCGTAGCGCAGAATCAACTGCATTAACTGGACCATTACCAATAGCTACTTCATGGAATGCCTGACCTCCAATATTTAAAGTAACTGAAGCTTCAGACTCAACAGCTAATTCTCCCTTAGCATTAAATCTTCTTTCATCCATAACTCTAAATCTACCTATCACAAAGTAATCTGGGACTTTCCCAAGTGTTCTTCTAGCCATTAATTCAAAACTAGCCTCAGCCGTATCATATGAGAAGCCTTTAAATTCATTTTCCTTTATAGTGTCAATAAGGCTATTTAATCTTTTATCATTTTGATCAAATTCAACGCCAACTTCTTTTAATCGAGCGACTATATTTGATTTACCTGTTTGGTCAGAAACAACAAAGCTTCTTTGGTTGCCAACTAATTCAGGCTCAATATGTTCATAGGATCTACTATCCTTTTGAACACCTGAAGCATGAAGACCACCTTTGTGAGCAAATGCTGCTTCACCGACGTAGGGCTGGTTAAAATTTGGGGGCCTATTTAATCTGTCATCAACTAGTCTAGAAAGATGCTTTAATTTAGTTAAATTTTCCTTTTTGATGCCAGTTTCAAAGTTCATTTTGAGTACTAAATTTGGGATTAAAGAAATTAAGTCAGCGTTGCCACATCTTTCACCTAAACCATTTATAGTGCCCTGAACGTGCCTTACTCCGGCTTTAATAGCTGCCATGCTATTAGCCACAGCAGTTCCAGCATCATTGTGGCAATGAATACCCAAGGGCGCATTAGGTATTTTTGTTTTAACTTCTTCAATTATTTCTCCAATTTCGTCTGGAAGAGTACCTCCATTTGTGTCACACAGCACAACCCATTTAGAACCTGCTTCAACCGCAGCATTAATACAATCAATTGCAAATGATTTATTATGCTTGTAACCATCAAAAAAATGTTCACAGTCAAATAATGCTTCCTTGTCTCTATTAATAACTTCACCGATTGAATCACCAATCATTTTAATATTTTCATCCAGTGATATGTTTAGAGCTTTATCAACGTGAAAGTCCCATGTTTTTCCTACAAGACAGACTGAATCTGAATGACCATTTAAGACTGCACTTAGACCAGGATCATTTGCAGCACTTGTATTAGGCCTTCTTGTCATTCCAAATGCGACAAACTTTGAAAATTTTAGTTTTGGTGGTGAACTAAATAATTTATCGTCAGTTGGATTGGCCCCTGGCCAACCGCCTTCAATATAATCAATTCCAATATCGTCTAAAGCTTCACTGATGGCTATTTTATCAGCAAAAGAAAAGTCAACACCTTTTGTTTGTCCACCATCTCTCAGCGTTGTATCAAAAATATAAACTCGTTCCATTCAGTCAACTCAAATTAAATATAAATAAATTATAAGCTATATACTACTTATTGTAGCTGATGCATATTTATTCTTTTTAATCCAATCGCCATTTAGTTTCATTTTCTTTATCTTCTATAGAAACACCTATACTTTTAAGTTCATCTCTAATTTTATCAGCTAAATGGAAGTCTTTTTCTTTTCTGGCTTTGTTTCTCTCTGAAATCATATTATTTATTTTTTCTTCATCAATTTGATCTTTTTTTGTAAACCATTCCGAGCTGCTCACATTTAATAGTCCTAAGATCCTTGAACTTGACTTAAGAAGTTGCCCAGAAAGCCTATTACCTTTATTAAATTCCTTAGCTAGTTCATGAAGTCTTGATATGGCGAGTGGAGTATTTAAATCTTTAGACAATGCCGATAAAAACTCTTGATCAATATTATTATCAATTTCAAAACCCTCTGAACATCGGTATAGCCTATCCAATGCTGACTTTGATTCATTTAAAGATTCAAAGCTAAAATTTATTGGCGATCTATAATGACCACTCAGAATAGAGTATCTTATTACCTCACCACTAAATCTTCTAAGTGCATCTCTTACAGTAATAAAGTTACCTTCGGACTTAGACATTTTTTCATTATTAACAGTAATATATCCATTATGCATCCAGTACTTTGCCATAAATGGAGTTTCAAAAGCACAACACGATTGTGCTATCTCATTTTCATGATGAGGAAAAATTAAATCCAAGCCCCCTCCGTGGATGTCAAATTGTTTACCGAGAAATTTTTCACTCATTGCACTACATTCTATGTGCCAACCTGGCCTTCCATAGCCAAACTCTGACTCCCACCCCATCTCTCCTTTTTCCGAAGGCTTCCAAAGCACAAAGTCACCAGGTTCTTTTTTTAAACTATTCACTTCAACCCTAGCACCATCAATCATTTCATCTAGTTTCATACCTGATAAAGAACCGTACTCTGACATTGAGGAAACCGAGAAAAAAACATGCTTATTCGAATAATATGCATTTTTATTTTCAATTAAGGTTTTAATAATTTTTAACATCTCTGGTATGTGTTCTGTTGCTTTTGGCTCATGATCAGGAGTCAACACATGCAGTGACTTAGCATCCTCTGTGAAAGCTTCAATAGTTCTTTTTGTAAGATCAGTTATGTTTTCGTTATTCTTTTTTGATTGAATAATTATTTTATCGTCTACGTCAGTTATATTTCTAACATATGTTACTTTTGGATAAATAAATTTAAAAAACCTAACAAGAACATCAAAAATTATTAAAGGTCTTGCATTGCCAACATGTATAAAATCGTAAACTGTTGGACCACACACATAAATTCGAACGTTTTCACTATCAATCGGTATAAAGTTTTCATAAGTTTTAGAATATGTATTAAATATTTCAATATTCATCACGATACATTACCAGACAATCTTGATAGAATTTTTTCTTTTCCTATCATTGGAAGTAGTTTTGAGAGTTCTGGTCCATAATCATAGCTAGTCAGTGCTTTCCTTAAAGAAATGAATAGTTCCTTACCTTTAAAATCACTCTCACTTGAAATAATTTTACACCAAGACCCCCAAGTCGTCTGATCTAAAGTTTCGTTAGGAAATAATTTAATTGCAATATCAATTAAATTTCTATTATCAATTATTGGTTTAATTTCACCAAATACTACATTCCACCACAATTTAATCTCTTTTAAATTATTTAAATTCCCACTAACCGTATTCCAAAACTCTTCATTAATATTATCAAGATCTATTAATTTTAGTCTCTTTAAGGCTTCTTGGTAACTCATAGATTGAATTGATTTTTTATTTAACAGATAAAGATCCTTCATATCGAATTTTGCTGTGTTTCGACTAAATTTTTTTAAATCAAAATCTTTAATCAACCCTTCAATATTCTCAATAAAAGAAATTGGGTCTGACGTGCCAAGCTTTGCTAACAACGAAGTCAGAGCATTGCTCTCTAAGCCTTCTTGTTTTAGTTGCCCTAAAGATAAGCTTCCTAATCTTTTAGACAATCCTTCTCCTTCAGAGCCTGCTATTAAAGAGAGGTGACCTAATGAAGGCGGTTGGATACCTAATGCTTTGAAAAGCTGTATTTGCGCAGCAGAATTAGTGACGTGGTCTTCACCTCTTATGATATGTGTTATTTCATGATCAATATCGTCTACTACTGATGCAAGTGTATATATAGGCCTACCATCTTCTCTCATAATTACTGGATCTGATAGTGATCTCATGTCATATGTACATTTACCTCTAATCAAGTCATCCCAGACTACTTCATCATCTGTTAGTTTAAACCTCCAATGAGGTAACTTTCCTTCATTTGCAAATTTTTCATGGTCTTTTTGTTCGAGGCTTAGACCTTGTCTATCATAAACTGGAGGCTTTCCAGACATCAATTGCGCCTTTCTTTTTAAAGAGAGTTCCTCCTGAGTTTCATAACATCTATATGCTCTCCCACTTTCAAAAAGTTTATTCAAAGCGTCATTATAGTTTTTTATTCTTGTTGATTGGCGATCTGTCATTTCCCAAAAAATACCCATCCAATTCAAATCAGATTTAATATTTTCCTCAAATTCTTTTTTAGATCTTTCTTCATCGGTATCATCTATTCTGAGCATCATTTCGCCTGAAATTGATCTACAAAACAAATAATTCACAAGTGCAGTTCTTGCATTGCCAACATGCAAATTTCCAGTAGGACTAGGCGCAAATCTTAATCTTGTTTTCATTATAAATTTCCTAAAATTTATTCGTAAGAGGATACATCCTATCTCTTCCAAATGCTTTCTTGCCAAGTTTTGGTCCAGGAGGTGCTTGAAACCTTTTATATTCAGAGTTTCTTAAAAGATTTATTATCTTAATCACAGTTTCTCTATCATAGCCCTCTCGAATTATTTCATTTTCACTCTTCATTTCTTCCATATATAAAGATAGTATTTTATCAAGTATTTCGTATTCCGGCAAAGTATCTGTATCTTTTTGATTTTCTCTTAATTCTGCTGTAGGTGGTTTTGTAATTATATTTTCAGGTATTATATTAGAATTTTTAAATTTTGATATTGAGGGTATATTTTTATTTCTCCAGTAACAAAGTCCAATTACATCTGTTTTCCAAACATCTTTTAATGGTGAAAATCCTCCTGACATATCACCGTAAAGAGTAGAGTAGCCAACAGCAGATTCAGATTTATTGCTTGTTGAAACTAACATACTTCCAAATTTATTTGACATGGCCATCAGTATAAGAGCTCTAACCCTTGATTGAATATTTTCTTCCGTAATGTCTTTTTTCAATTTATTGAATTTTTTATTTAGAAGTTTTTCTATTGAACTATAAACGTCTTCTATACTTAAATTTTCAAGTTCAATATTTAATTTATTTGCTAAATTAATTGCGTCATCATTAGATGCTTTCGAAGTAAATTTCGAAGGCAACATAAAACAATTTACATTTTCTGGACCTAAGGCATCAACACAAAGCATGGCAACTAAAGCAGAATCAATCCCTCCAGATAATCCAAAAATAACTTTTGAAAAGCCATTTTTATATACGTAATCTCTTAAAGATAATAGTATAGCTGAATATAGAGACTCATAACCTGAACAATCCTCAACTAAATTACTTGAATGCAAATACAAATTAGAGGACTTATTTTCAATCTCAACAAGACCGTCAAATGTGTCAAACATAGGTAATTGGCAAGCTAATTTACCGTCCATGTTTATGGCAAAACTTCCGCCATCAAAAATTAGTTCATCTTGCCCGCCTACCGAATTTAAATAAATAAAAGGTATTTGATTTTCAACTGCTCTAGAGACAACTGTGTTAAGTCTTTTATCCATTTTATCAATATTGAATGTTGATCCATTAATGGATAATATAATTTCAGCGCCAGACTCTGTTAAGCATTCACATACTTCTGGATCCCATATGTCTTGACAAATAGGTATACCAAATTTAATGCCACGTAACAAAATTGGTCCAGGTAAATCTCCTGGCATGAATTGCCTATTGTCGTAAAATTCGTCCTCATTAGGCAATTTTGCCTTATCACGAAAACCTATGATTTCACCTTTATCCATTATAAAAACAGAGTTTCTAAGGATACCTTTGTCATTTCGAGGTGCTCCACAAATTATCGCAGGGCCTTTTACCGTAAGCACTGAGAGATTGTCTAAGTATTTTTCGATACTCAACAAAAAATCTTCCCTTAGGACTAAGTCATCAATTGGATAACCAGATAAAAACATTTCTGGAGCGACAACAATATCAGCATTTAATATAGAGGCTCTTTCCCAAGCAGATTTCAGTTTTTTGAAATTCCCATCAATATCACCTCCGATAGGGTTCATTTGAGCTAGGAATATTTTTAGTTTTTGCGACATTGAAAGTGTAACTTATTTTTATTTTTTATATTTTTGAAGAAATTCTCGACCAACCTTGACTAAAGGCTTACCATTATACTCTATTATATCAGCTGTTGCATATGTATCAGACCAACTATCTGGTAAAAATGACCCTGTTCCAATTGTATCTACTGGAGTTGAAGCAAGAGAAAAAACTCTACATTTTTCTGGTCCAAATCCACTTGAACAAGTGATTTTAACATTATTAAATCCTTTATTGTCTAATGTTTCTCTTAAGTACCAAACCGATGCTGCGGAAACACCACTCCCTATTAAATTTTTAAGCTCGTTATCAGTTCTATATCCACGCAAAGCTTCTGGGGCTCTTCTTTCAAGAACAGCATAAGATTCTGGAACATCAAGACCCTCAACATATCTTCCACCATGTGTATCTAACCTTAAAGATAATTTTCCTGTCTTTGAGAGTTTGTTAAAATAGTTACAGACCTCTAAGCCATCAGTTATTTCCTTTCCAAAATAGTCAATTAAAATAGTAATTGGCTCATCTGGAAAAATTTCATGAAACATTTGTGCCGCTTTCAGAGTAGATCCAGCATAACCTATTAAGGCGTGTGGCATTGAACCAATACCTTTTTCCTGTCCAAAAAAATGCGATGTTGCATCAGCAGCGCAACCTATAAAACCTTTCGCTCGAACTTTTCTCTTAGCTTTTTCTGATCCGACAGAGGCTCCGTAAGACATTAAATTAGACATTTCTGAGCCTGCGCAGTGCCTAGCATCCATTGCTATAAAATTAGTTGATTTCATATCAATACACATATTGTAAGCGTTATAAGCAGCTACACAAGGAGGACCAAGTTTTTGTAAAAATAACGTCTCTAAATCAACTAGAGAGGACATTCTTCCTGATATGTAAAGCATAGGCTCACCTGCGCCGACCCATGAACCCTCATTAAAATTCTCACGAATTTGAACAGCTTCTTTTCTATCAGATATTATTTGATTTAACCAGTTTAGTGCTATTCTGGGTGCATATGTAACTGGTCTTCGCATAAAGATAGCATATGTTACATCCGCATCGCCTTTTTCTTGAATGATTTTTCTTGTACGAATAAAATAGCTATCAGTGTAGGGAATATGTTTTTCCATAATCAATTCCTATTAATATCTAAAATTGATTTAAGTTTTTTTATTATTCATTTCTAATTTTTTTTAATAAATCTGATATTAAAAAAGCTAATTCTAAAGATTGAGATCCATTTAATCTAGGGTCACAATGAGTATGGTATCTAGAGCCAAGGTCACTCTCTTTTACTTCATTTGTTCCACCCAAACATTCAGTTACATTTGATCCAGTCATTTCAAAATGGACACCTCCAGGATATGAACCTTCATCTTTATGAACATTAAAAAAGTTATTCACTTCATTTAAAATCTCAGAAACTTTTCTTGTTTTGTAACCGTTTGAAGCTTTTATTGTATTACCATGCATAGGATCACAGCACCAAGTTACTCTTTTCCCCTCTGACTTAACCTTTTTAATTAATTTTGGAAGGTTTTGATGAACTTTATCTGATCCCATTCTGCAAATTAAAATAATTTTACCTGTGTCATTTAATGGATTAATTTTTTCAATTAATCTTATAAGGTCATCAGGTTCAAGTGATGGACCACATTTTATTCCAACAGGATTTTGTATACCAGACAAAAATTCAATATGCCCGTGATCATGTTGGCGAGTTCTGTCACCAACCCACAATAAATGAGCTGAAGTTGAATACCAGCCTTTCTCAGCTGTAATTGTGTCTTTTCTTGTCAAAGCTTCTTCATAATTTAATAATAAAGCTTCATGACTGGTATAAAACTCAGTTTCTCTTAGTTGTGAGACAGTATTAGATGTAAGTCCGCAAGCTTTCATAAAATTTAAACTCTCAGAAATTCTATCAGCTATCTCTTGATATTTTGTAGTTTCAGGAGTGTCAGATAAAAATCCTAGGGTCCATTCATGCACTTGAGCCAAATCTGCCATACCGCCTTGAGCAAAAGCTCTTATAAGATTTAATGTTGCAGCTGACTGTTCATATCCATCTAAAAGTCTTTGAGGGTCGGGTTCTCTTGATACTTCGTTAAATTCCATATCATTTATCATGTCACCTCTATAACTTGGAAGCTCCACTCCATTTAAAACCTCAATATCTGATGAACGTGGTTTAGCAAATTGCCCTGCAATTCTACCTATTTTAATAATTGGCATTGAAGAGCCAAATGTTAAAATAACAGCCATTTGCAATAAAACTTTAAAGGTATCTCTAATTCCATTAGCAGAAAATTGGCTGAAACTCTCAGCACAATCACCACCTTGTAAAATAAATGCATCGCCATTTTCTACCATATGTAATGATCGCTTGAGTGCTTGAACTTCCCCTGCAAAAACTAATGGAGGTTTTGAAGAAAGTTTGGCTTCTACTGATAATAAATGTTTTTGATTAGTATATTTTGGCATTTGAACTACAGGATAGTTTCGCCAAGTATCAGGATTCCAAGTCATAAAATTACGGTAAATTTATTTATTTGATAAGGGTATTAACATAAATTGTTACTTTTACAAAGCCTGACTTAAATTAATCGCGAGATGACCTCATAGTTACAAATTCTTCTGCAGCTGTTGGATGAATACCAATAGTTAAATCAAAATCTTGTTTAGTTAGTTTTGCTTTTATAGCAATAGCTATGCTCTGCATTATCTCAGGAGCATCCGAACCAATCATGTGAGCCCCAAGAACAGTATTAGATTTTCTTTCAACTACCAATTTCATAAAAGATCTCTCGTTATTACCTGAGATGGTGTGCTTAAGCGGTTTAAAATTACTTGTAAAAATCTTTATTTCATAACCTTTATCAATAGCGTCTTCTTCTGAGAGACCCACAACAGATACTGGAGGTTGTGAAAACACTGCACAAGGCACATCTTCATAATTAAAATATTTATTTAAACCTCCAAATTCTCTGTCTGCAAAAGCGTGGCCTTCTCCCAAAGCAACTGGTGTCAAATTAATTCTATTAGTTACGTCTCCTATTGCATAAATATAATTAATGTTTGACTTTGATGAATCATCAACAATGACAGCGCCTTCACTATTAAGCTCTACTCCTATGTCTTCCAATTTAAGCTGGCTAGTGTTTGGCTTCCTTCCAGTAGCAACCAATAATTGATCAGTTCTAATATTATTATTATTTTCAAGATCAATAATTATTTTGTCCTCTTTAAATACTCTATTAATTTTAGATTTCGGAAATAAATTAATACCTTTATTTTTCAATTCATTTTCTAAATTTTTTCTTATTTCATAGTCAAAACCTCTCAATGGAAGATCAGACCGATAAATAAGATCTACATCAGTTCCAAATCCATTAAAAATAAAAGCAAATTCAATAGCAATGTAACCACTCCCAAAAATAGCTATTGATTTTGGAAGAGAAGGTAATTTTAGAGCTTCATTTGAAGTAATGGCATTTTCTTTTAGACCATCAATATCTGGTAGATAGGGCAAACCGCCTGTTGCAATAAGAATTTTTTTACCTGTTAGGATTTCATTATTAACCTTAATTTCTGATGGACTGATAAAATGTGCCTTGCCAGTGATCACTCTACAACCAGAATTTTTGAGTATATTAATATAAATACTAGCAAGTCGATCAAGTTCTTTTTCAATAGAAGCGTTCAATACATCCCAGTCATGTTCTAAATTCTTAACCTTCCAACCGTATTCCTTTGCATCATTAACTTGCTTTTTAAATTCGGATCCATAAACCATGAGTTTTTTAGGTATGCAACCTCTTAAAACGCATGTTCCACCGGGTCTGTCCTCTTCAATAACAGCTACCTTTGCACCATAACTAGATGCAATTCTTGAAGCTCTTACACCACCAGATCCAGCACCTAAAACTATCAAATCATATTCAAAATTTTCTTCACTCATAAATACTCATTAAGTCAAAATATTTTTAATTTATTTTTGGTTAAATTAACAATATACATGGAATACTTAAATAGTATAATTGAAATAAAATTTTTGAGGATTTTTCTGTATGCCGTCTGAGATCAATGATTTAAAAAATTTAGGAAAAGAGAGTTTAATTCCTTCAAAACCGAACAGCAAGGTTTTAGAAAAAGTTAAAAATCCAAAGTTTGGAGTAACTTATTCGGTAAGATTTACATGCCCAGAATTTACATCATTATGCCCTGTTACTGGACAACCTGACTTTGGACATCTCATCATTGATTATATTCCAAATGTATACCTCGTTGAATCTAAGTCCTTAAAATTATATCTATTAGGATTTAGGAATCATGGAGCATTCCATGAGGATTGTTCAATAACAATTGCTCAAGAAATTGTAGGTCTTTTGGAACCAATATGGTTAAGAATTGGTGCTTACTGGTACCCAAGAGGTGGAATACCAATAGACGTTTTTTGGCAAACAGGGCAACCACCCGAGGATATATTTCTTCCAAATCAAGATTTTCCAATTTATAAAGGAAGAGGCTAAAATACCCTTTTAGCCAATAATCTCTGTACTTTTGATTTTTTAAAATTCTGGATTCTTGCACCCTCAAAAAATTCTATAGTCTCAAAGTTTTTTGGTTTAATTTTTAGTAATTCCTTTGATTTTAAAAGATAACTTGGGTTTGTAGGTTTTCCAAACTTTTCATTTCCAATAGCAAAAGTTTCATAAATTAAATATCCATTAAGCTTAACTAGCTTGAACAAATTTAAAATTTTTTTCCTATAAAGATAATTTGTTACTAATACTATATTAAATTCTCTTTTAGAAAACTTCCATTCATCATTACTCTCTAAGTCTTGATTAATTGTTTCAATATTGGGAATTTTACTCAGCTTCTCTAGGTAAGTTTTATTTATATCGACAGCATAGACATAAAACTTTCGTGATAGATACTTTGAATGCCTTCCCTCCCCACAAGCAATATCAATTAGTGAACCACCAGATTCTATATTTTCAATAGCTTTTTTGACCCAACTAGAAGGCTTTTTATTTTTGGAAATCATTTATTTTTTAGATTTCTGATCTCAGTCTCTAATTTGTTTAAAAAATTTGATTTTTCAGAATTAGAGAATGGCTTTCCCTTAGAATTCATCAAAGGGTTGGCAGCTCTTATTTCTGTCATAAGGTTTCTCTTGGAAAGTTCATTAGCAATATTATGTTCATTTAATATATAGCCATTGTGCTTTACAATTATTGCTCCTATTTTAATACATTCAGATGCCAGAGGTATATCATTAGTAATGACTATATCATGTTTTAAAATCATTTTTAAAATATATTCATCAGCTTCATTAAATCCACTTCCTACAAATATACTTTTTATCAGTGGATGAGGGTGTGGTCTAATACCGCCATTAGAAACTACAAAAGCTTCAAGATTATTTCTTATGGATACTTTATAAACTTCTTCCTTAACAGGACAAGCATCTGCATCTATAAATATTCTTACCATTTTTAAAGCAAAATTATAATTTCAGTATATAAATATTATTAAATAGTAAAGGTTATACTCTATGAATGCAAAAGACTTATTGATTGCCTTATTTGTTCCTTTGTCATGGGGTTTAGGATTTGCTGCTGCAAAAGCAGGACTAGGACATTTTCCACCCTTGCTACTAATGAGTTTAAGGTTTTTTCTTTCTTCAATGCTAATAGTTTGGTTCTTTCCGATACCCAAGGGGTATTTAATTAAAATTTTTTATATATCTTTTGTTTCTGCAACTCTACAGTACGGTCTAACATTCTCTGGACTAAATATATTGGACACCTCAACGGCTTCATTGTTAATTCAAACTGAGGTGGTTTTTGGTATCGTAACAGCTGCTGTTTTCTTGAGAGAATTTCCTACAAAGAAACAACTAATAGGTATTTTGTTAGCTTGCTGTGGAACAATCGTGTTACTAGGAACTCCGTCAGTAGAAGGTAAAGCAATAGGTGCTATATTAGTTTTAAGTGGGGCATTTTGTTGGGCTCTAGGTCAAGTAATGGTCAGAGGTTTAAATGGAAAAGTGAATGGCTTTACATTGATATGTTGGATAGGAATTTTTTCAAGTCCACAAATGTTTATGATGTCTTGTTTAATAGATGGCAACCCAATTCCTTTTATCCTTACAGCTAGTATAATTGATTGGTTTACAGTTATTTACCTTGGTATTGTAATGACTGTACTTGGTTATGGTGCATGGTTTTATATTTTATCTAAACACCCAATGCCTGTTGCCATGCCTTTTCTGTTACTTATACCTGTTAGTGCTATTCTTGGAGCGGTATTATTTTTAAATGAAATACCTTCAATAGATGTAATTTTTGGAGGGTCTATAATTATAACAGGAATAGCTATAATTTTAGTCGAACCAAAGATATTTTTCAAGTTAATAAGAAGATAATAATGCTAACAGATCTAGAAAAATATTTTGATTGTAAAATTGAATTAATATTCTCAAAGAAAAGAAAGACATTATCAATACAAATTAACCCCAATGGAATAAAAATTAGATCTAGTTATTGGATGCCAGAAAATGAAATAAAAAAATTTCTTTTTCAAAATGATAAGTGGATTAGGAAAAAGTTAACAGAGCAAAAAATAAAAATTAAGCTAAATTTAAAAATTATAAATAATCAAAAAATAATTTTAAGTGGAGAAGATTACTATTTAAAAATAAATTCACATTTAATTCAAAAACCAGAACTTAAAAATAATTCATTAATAATTTGTAATCATATCGATGGTATTAAAAGTTTTGGTTCATTAAGAAATCAAGTTGAGTACATTGTTAGAAACTTTTCTTATGATTTTCTTTATACCAGAACCAAATACTTTTCAAAGATTATGAATGTGGAGCCCTTGTCTATAAAAGTAAAAAATTATAAATCAAGGTGGGGTAGCTGTTCAGCAAAAGGGGATATTTCATATAACTGGAAAATAATTTTTGCCCCCTCAAAAATTATAGATTATTTAATTATACACGAATTAAGTCACTTAGTTTTTTTTAATCATTCTAAAAGATTTTGGCTTAAAGTTGAAGAGTACCAACCAGATTTCAAAGAGAATCGAAAGTGGTTAAAAGATAATAGTTATAAGTTAGATATATAAAAAAACGCCCACTTAAAAGTGGGCGTTTACTGTAATATTTCTAGTTAACTTTATGCAGTTTTACTAGATGATGATGTAGCAGCTGCCCATATCATAAGACCAAATGCAATCTTATTAACAAAGTCAGCAACATTATATATAGCGTTAAGTGATGCAGCATCAACTTGGTTACCTGCATAACCTAAAACATAACCTAAGGGATAAATTGCCCATCCAACTAAAACAATTAATCTCATTGTTTTAAAGGCTGACTGAACACCTTCAGGAGCACTTGATAAATTCTCTTGTGCATCACCTGCAAAAATTGCATATAAAATGTAAACCCATCCTAGCATACCAACTATAAATGCTAACCATACATTTACGTAACCAACTTCTCCAACATAACCAGCTATTAACATAACTAATGATGCAATTAGTAGGTTCCAGAAAACTCTACCAGCCACAGCTCCGACAGCTGCAAGAATTAAATAGAATTCTACGATTTGTAGTGGTACTGTTAAGATCCAGTCAATATATCTATAAACTGTTGGTGTTGATTGAGTTTCAATCCACACACCTCTCATGTAGAAGTAATGCACAGCAGCAATCATTGTAACTAGTCCAGCAACAACTAGTGAAGTTCTCCAATGTGCCTCAACTTTCATTGATTCCATGAAAAAGAATACAGTTGCAGCAACCATACCTATTGAAATAATCCAAAAACTCATTCCAACAAAATCATTTGCTTCTAAATTACCTGACGCAAATGCTGCAAATGGTAATAAAGTAATCAAACCAGCTGGAATTAAATATTTAGCTAATTTAGTAATAACATTATTCATTATTTAAACTCCCGATTAATCTAATCAGTACTATATTATTCCTAATTAGAAATTTCAACATAATTAATTAATAATTTATAATGCTTTTTATAAAAAAATATTTTAATTTTCAATAAAAATTTATTTTTTTACTATTAAAATGACAATAAATGCATAACTAGACTTAATATAACTACATTTGGTATGCAATTTTAACAATTTAGGAGTATTAAATGCTATCTGACAATGTTTTAATTAGTTCCTTCATATTTTTTATATCTTGCGGGCTATTGTGGGTTATTATTACACGAATCCAAAGTTCAAACCTTTCACCAAGAATAAAAAGAGTTTTATCTTATCTTGGGTTTGCAATGATTTTTGCTATTATAGTGTTAATTTTTAATCATCACTCTGAGAACTACTTAGCAATATACTCATAAAGCTAAATGAGTAGAGTGTCTGCTTTATATCTCACTTTATGTGGGGCAACCTGCATGAGTTTTGTTGGCTTGCTGATTAGACTTATCAATGAAGCAGATGGTTTTCAAATTTTATTTTATCGCTCATTTGGTATGAGTGCTATTATATTGTTAGTGATCAGTCTGAAACGCAAAATTAATCCTTTAATTATTTTTAAATCTATCGATAAGGATGATCTGTTAATGGGAGCCTTTTTTAGTTTAGCCTTTTTGACGTATGTATTTTCTATGTTGAATACATCAATTGCTTCAACACTTTTTTTACTATCAATGTCACCAATTTTTGCTGGTTTAATAGGTTGGGTTTGGATAGGAGAAAAACCAAAAAAAATAGTTTGGCTTTCAATGTTTATTGCTTTGATCGGTGTTTTTATTATGATTGGAGACGGTCTAAAATTTAGCAAAACGTTTGGAAATCTTTTGGCTATTTTATCTGCCATATTTTTTGCACTTGGTTTAGTACAAGCAAGAAAAAGTAAAAAGGATGACGTTTTAGGTGGAACATTTTTAGGCGCTGTATTTTCTTGTATTTTAGGTTTTGTAATTACTTTAATTCTTGATAATGGTTTGGTGATAGAAGTAAATGATATATTGATATCATTATTTATGGGTTTTTTTACAATTGGATTAGGCATTGCATTGGTTACATGGGCAACTCCATATTTGCCTGCAGCTGAAATAAGTTTACTCGTCCTTCTTGAAAGCATTTTAGGCCCAATATGGGTTTGGTATTTTTTAAATGAAATAATCACTTTACTAGAAATAGTTGGTGGTTTTACAGTTTTATGTGCTGTAATCCTTATGATTTATGTAAACAAGTCTGTTGAAAATTAAAAGTCGTCTTTTCAAATTGAAAAAACGACCTTTATTGGGGAGGAAATTATAATGTTATTTGCATTTAGCGTGCCACAATACTCAAAATAATATATATATTAATGAAAATTAAATTTTATTGAAATATGTAGAATGGTCAAATGAAGCAAAAAGCACTAATAATCATTGAAAATAGAAAAAATGGTATATGTAAATTAACCCTCAATAGGCCAAAATCTCATAATGCACTTTCCTTTCAGTTATTAACTGACATGAAAAACGCATTAGAAAAAATCAGAAATAATAAAAATTTAAGAGTATTGATTATTGATGCCAACGGTCCTTCTTTTTGCTCTGGTCATGATTTAAAAGAAATTAACTCTAATAATAATAAAGAAATATATAAAAAACTATTCAACTTATGTAGCCAAGTAATGCTCTCAATAATAAAACTGGATATCCCAGTGATAGCGTCAGTGCACTCAACAGCTACAGCTGCTGGGTGTCAATTAGTTGCAACATGTGACCTAGCTATAGCATCAGAAAATGCTCGCTTTGCTACTCCAGGAGTAAATATTGGACTTTTTTGTTCTACGCCAATGGTTGCACTATCGAGAAATATTTCTAAAAAAAATTCGATGGAAATGTTGCTAACTGGTGATTTGATTGATTCGTATAAGGCTAAAGAATTTGGGTTAGTCAATAGGGTTGTTCCAGAAAGAAAATTGGAGCAAACTGTCAACGATATTGCAGAGAAAATTCTCCAAAAGTCATCAAAAACAATTGCGGTAGGGAAAAAGGCTTTTTATGAACAATTGGAATTAGGAGTTTCTGAAGCATATGAATTAACTAGTATGATCATGACAGAAAACATGACTGAATATAACGCTCAAGAAGGAGTGGATGCTTTTCTTAAAAAAAGACCTCCTATTTGGAAAGATTAACCTATTTTTAATTTTTTGTTTTGGTAGCTTTTTCTTAAAGAATAAATTTCATTAGAGCATACTATATTTTTATTTTTGAAAAATTCTTCGTGGTTTTCTTCAATTTTATCAAGATCATACTTATAATTAACCATGAGCCCTGCTGCACTCTTAAGTGCTTTTTCCGAGGTATCTCCTAAGAAGTTTATTCTGTCAAAGATTGCCCCATTACCCAAATGAAACCTAGAAACACTATCATTGGGCAAACTATCATCTCTTGTAGAGTTGAAAAAATATTCTAAAGCATTTTCAAAAATTTCATCTTTAAATTTATCTTGCTTACTTATCAAAGAAACATCATTCAATTTTTCAAAAAAATTATTATTATTTAGTTTAAGCCATTCCATAAAGCCAGGCA
>CABYVI010000009.1 GCA_902522415.1 uncultured SAR116 cluster alpha proteobacterium
GACCGCTTGTTCTATTGATTTGAACAGATTAAAGATAGAGTTAGATGACTTTATGATTAATACACTTGATAAGCAGATAGTTGAAAAGTCACAAGATATTCAGCCAACTGTATCTTTTCAAAGAGTTCTTCAAAGAGCTCTTGTTCATGTCCAATCATCTGGAAGAAAACAAGCTAATGGAGCTAATGTAATCATTGCTATGTTTGCAGAAAGAGAAAGTCATGCCGTGTGGTTACTTTCTAATCAAGGAATGACGAGATTAGATGCTGTTAGTTATATAAGTCATGGTACATCTAAAAACCCTTCTTTTTCCTCTTCTAAAGAGACAAGCACTTTTGATAATGATGAAAATAGTAATTCAAATAATATCAAAGCACTTGAAAAATTTTCAAAACCCCTTGTATCACTTGCTCGCGAGGGTAAGATAGACCCTTTAGTTGGAAGAGATAAGGAAGTCGAGAGATGTATTCAAGTTTTATGTAGGCGAACAAAAAACAACCCACTTCTTGTAGGCGATCCTGGAGTCGGTAAAACTGCCATAGCAGAAGGTTTAGCATATAAAATTGCCAAATCACAAGTGCCTGAAGTATTAGAAAAATATGAAGTATATTCTCTAGATATGGGATCACTTTTGGCTGGAACAAGATACAGAGGTGATTTTGAAGAAAGACTAAAAGCAATAATTACTGAAATTGAAGAAATTGCAAATTCTATTTTATTTATAGATGAAATTCATACAATTGTTGGTGCTGGTGCTACAAGTGGGGGATCAATGGATGCTTCTAATCTTTTAAAGCCTGCTCTTCAGTCTGGTAAATTAAAATGTATGGGTTCAACAACTTATAAGGAATTCAGAAATTATTTTGAAAAAGATAGAGCCTTATCAAGGCGTTTCCAAAAAGTTGATGTGGAAGAACCAAATCTAGCCGATACAATACTTATATTGAACGGTTTAAAATCCATCTACGAAAATCATCATAACATTAAATATTCTAATTCTTCTATAAAAGCAGCAGCTGAACTATCCCAGAAATATATTAATGATAGAAAACTTCCAGATAAGGCTATAGATGTTATTGATGAGACTGCTGCTGCGCAAAATCTTGTTCCAAGATCAAAAAGAAAAAAAGTTATTGGTGTTAAAGAAGTTGAGGATACTATTTCAAAAATGGCGCGTGTTCCTAGTAGAAGCATCAGCAGAGATGACAAAACTTTACTGTCTAATATTGAAAATGATCTTAAAAGACTTGTTTTCGGTCAAGACAAAGCTATAGAGACTCTTGCATCTGCTATCAAATTATCAAGAGCAGGGCTAAGAGAACCTGATAAACCTGTAGGTAACTATCTATTTACAGGACCAACAGGTGTAGGGAAAACTGAGGTAGCACGGCAATTAGCTCTTGCTTTGGGTGTAAAACTAACTCGTTTTGATATGTCTGAATATATGGAACGCCACTCAGTTAGCCGCTTAATTGGAGCGCCTCCTGGTTATGTTGGCTATGATCAAGGAGGGCTTTTGACTGAGGCTGTTGATCAAAATCCTCACACTGTTATACTTTTAGATGAAATAGAAAAGGCTCATCCAGATTTATTTAATATACTTTTGCAAGTAATGGATCACGGAAAATTAACTGACAATAATGGTAAATCAGTTGATTTTAAAAGTTGCATTTTAATAATGACAAGTAATGCTGGTGCTCTTGAGTTATCTAAGAATTCTATTGGTTTCGCAAGTTCGGGCAGAGAAGGTGCTGATACTGAGGCAGTCGAAAAGATTTTTACTCCTGAATTTAGAAATAGGTTGGATGCTATAATTCCATTTTCAACATTATCTACTGAAACTATGATGCATGTGGTAGATAAATTTATAATGCAATTAGAAGCACAACTTCAAGAAAAGGGAGTTTCCATTATTTTGACCAATAAAGCTAGAAAATGGCTTTCTAAAAAAGGCTACGAGCCTGCATATGGTGCGAGACCACTAGGAAGAGTTGTTCAAGAGAACATAAAGAAACAATTGGCAGATAAAATACTTTTTGGTGACTTGGTAATGGGTGGTGAAGTCTTAGTTGATGTGAAAAAGGATAAAATTGTTATTCAAAGTTACAATACAGATAATGAAAGAAAAATTAATAAAAAGAATAACTCTGAAACAAAAAAAAGTAGAGTTTTAAACTAAAAATTTTTTCTTAATTATTATGGTTTTTAAATGGTGATTTCTGTTTTAAAACATCAATTTCATGATTTATTTGTAATTTTTCAGCCTGTATATAATTTTCAATTGCATCACTCAAATTTTTATTTGAAAATTTATGTATCGAATACGTTTTTGTAGGCATATAGCCTCTTTGTATTTTGTGAATACCTTGCGCTCCAGCTTCAACATTTTTTAATTTATTACTAATTGCAAAATCAATAGCTTGATAATAGCAAGCCTCAAAGTGCAAAAATTTCACTTGCTTTAATGAACCCCAATTTCTTCCATAAATTGTATTGCTATCAAATAAATTGATAGCTCCAGCAAAATAATCATTATTTTCTTTAGCAAAAATAAAAACTATTCGTTTTTTAAGATTTTCAAGTAATAAGTACCAAAATTTCTCATTCAAATATGCACCCCCCCCATTTCTTTTCTATAGTTGATAAGTAGAATTTATTGAATAATTTGGCATGCTGACCTTTTATTTCTTCACCTCTTATTGTTTCAAGATTAATTGAACTATTAAAAATTTCTTTTCTCTCTCGTTTAATTACTTTTCTTTTAGATGAGGAGAGTTTTGAAAGAAAATGTTCAAAGTCTTGAAAATTTTCATTTTTCCAATGAAATTGAATATTTTGTCTTTCTAACCAATAATTATCTTTAGGAATATTTTGAATTTGTTCTTTTGTTATGAAATTTATGTGTGAGGATGATACTTTATAAATCTGTATAAGATTTTCTAAAGCTTTTAGTAACAGTTCTGTAATTTGTTTTTTGTCATAACCTGCTTTAATTAAAAACCTCTCCCCTGGAACAGGAGAAAAGGGTACAGCCGATAGTAATTTTGGATAGTATTGACCCCCAGCATTTTCCCAAGCTTGAGCAAAAACCTGGTCAAAAATATATTCACCCCAACTGTGATTTTTAAGAAAATTTGGTAATATTCCTACGACTAGATTATTACAATACAATATAATATGCTGGGAAATCCACCCCGTTTTCTCAGATACTGAACCGCTATCTTCAAGGCAGCAAAAAAACTCATGTGATAAAAAAGGATTTCCAATATTTGAACTATTATTTTTAAAGTTCGCGCACTCATTCCAAGCATTTCTGTCTATTTGGTGCACACTTTCAATTACTGATGTATTAAAATTTGAGAATTCAGTTTTAATAGTGTTCATTTAGATTGTTTAATTGACTTTAATAGCCTCTATTTTTTAGTGAATTTCAGCAATAGCTTCAATTTCTACAACCACCCCTCTTGGTAGAGAATTTGTGCCTACAGCAAACCTTGAATGCTTGCCTTTTTCTCCAAATACTTCAACCATTAAATCTGAAGCTCCGTTTATAATTTCAGGTTGTTGTGTAAATTTATCATCACAATTTACAAAACCACCTAACTTTACAATTTTAGATATGCTATCTAACTTTGAATTTGTAGCTTCTTTAAGCTGTGCAATTATTGCTAGCCCACAAGCTCTTGCTGCTTTTATTGCAGTCTCAATTTCAGTATCTTCCCCAACTTTACCTTGTATCATTTTCCCATCAATCAAAGGTATTTGCCCAGAAATAAAAATTAATTTGTTCGTTATAACATAGGGGACATAGTTAGCAGCTGGCGCTGGTGCTGGTGGTAAAATGATGTTTAAATTTTTAAGTCTTTCTTCTATCATAAAATTTTTAAATCCTTTTTAGTTATGAACAACCACTTGTAGAACCACAGGTGTTGCATTTCATACATGTACCGTTTCTTACGAGTGTAAAGTTCCCACATTCACCACATGCCTCACCTTCATATCCTTGTATCTTAGCCTTTTGTATTGCAGTTGCTTTATTGTCTATAGTATTTGTTGAAAAATTAGCATCATTTTCAAATGCAACACTCGATGTTTGTATGTTATTACCCGCAAATGCTTGTACTTTTGATTGCCCACCTTGGAGAACAGTTAGTTCTAATTCTTGCCTAACATACCCTCTACTAAGCTTTTTTGAGTTATGAATGAGCTGTGAGTGAGTATCGTCTTGTTCAGGTGGTTTTTCATTAATTTCTTCACTATTCACATGGCCTAAATCATGTCTATCAAGATAAGAAATAGCCAGTTCTCTAAAAATATAATCAAGGATTGAGGTGGCCATTTTAATTGTATCATTGCCTGTAACAAGACCTTGGGGTTCAAATCTTGTAAAAGTAAATGCTTCAACGAATTCATCAAGAGGAACACCGTATTGAAGGCCAATAGAAACAGCAATTGCAAAATTATTCATTAATGATCGAAATGCTGCGCCTTCCTTATGCATATCTATGAATATTTCACCGATCTGTCCATCTTCGTATTCCCCAGTTCTTAGATAAACTTTATGGCCTCCAACAGTTGCTTTTTGTGTATAACCTTTTCTTCTTTCAGGAAGTCTTGATCTCCTTACTTCCCTAATAACTCTTTCTATAACTCTTTCAGTGATTGGCTTAACTGTTTCCATAGCTTCCTCGTCATCTTCTATTTCAGAAACTGAAGATGATAATGGTTGAGATAGCTTTGATCCATCTCTATAAAGTGCATTTGCTTTTATGCCTAACTTCCAAGAACTCATATACGCATTTTTACAATCTTCAACTGAAGCTGTGCTCGGCATATTAATAGTTTTAGATATCGCTCCAGATATAAATGGTTGAGAAGCAGCCATCATTTTTATGTGGCTATCAACAGATAAAAATCTTTTTCCTATTCTTCCACAAATATTTGCACAATCAAAAACAGAAAGATGTTTATCCTTTAGTTCAGGAGCACCCTCTAATGTCATTGCCCCACATATAAAAGTATTTGCTTGTTCAATTTCGTTTTCTGAAAAGCCTAGTTCTGACAACATATTAAAGTTAATATCATTGAGTTGATTTTCAGAAAAATTCAAAATATTTTTACAAAAATCGTCGCCAAAAGTATACCTATTGAAAACAAATTTAATATCAAAAGCTGATTCTAGTGATTGTTCTAGTATTTTAAATTGTTTTTCACCAAAACCTTTTTCACTAAGAGTTTTCTCATTAATTGAAGGGCACTCTTTTAGTGTTCCATGACCTACTGCATAACCTTCAATATTATTAATTTCTTGATTATTATATCCCAATGTTTTTAGTGCTTCTGGAACAATTCTGTTAATGATTTTAAAGTACCCTCCACCTGCTAACTTCTTGAATTTAACAAGGGCAAAATCAGGTTCAATACCTGTTGTATCACAATCCATTATCAATCCTATTGTTCCTGTAGGAGCTATTACTGTTGTTTGCGCATTACGAAATCCGTATTGTGCACCTAATTTAAATGCATTATCCCATGCTAATCTTGCTGAATTTATTAGGTTTATATCTACACATTCCTCTTTAACTAATGGTACTGGTAGGACACTCAAATTATTATATCCTTCCTTTTTACCATATGCTGCTTGCCTATGATTTTTAATAACCCGCAACATTTCTTTGGAATTATTTTTATATTTTGGAAAGCTGCCTAACTCTTTGGCAATTTGTGCGGATGTTGCATATGAAACACCAGTCATCATGGCAGAAATAGCTGCACACAATGAACGACCTTCAACACTATCATAAGATATGCCTGAAGCCATCAGGTAGCCACCAATATTTGCAAAGCCTAGTCCTAAAGTTCTGTAGTCATAAGAATTTTGAGCGATTTCTTTTGATGGAAATTGAGCCATCAAAACAGATATTTCTAGTGTTAGGGTCCATAAATTAACGGCATGTTTAAACGCATCTGTGTTAAATTTACCGTCCTCATTTTTGAATTGCATTAAATTAAGAGATGCTAAATTACAAGCTGTATCGTCTAAAAACATATACTCTGAACATGGATTAGATGCATTTATTCTTCCACCATTAGGGCAGGTATGCCATTCATTAATGGTTGTGTCATACTGTAGACCAGGATCGGCACATGACCAAGCAGCATTCCCAATTTTTTCCCATAAATCCTTTGATTTAATTGTTTTGAAAACACTTTTATCTGTTCTTTTAATCAAGTCCCAGTCACCACCTTCTTCAACACTTTTGAGAAAGTCATTTGTTACTCTTATAGAATTATTTGAGTTTTGACCAGAAACTGTATTGTATGCTTCAGAATCCCAATCTGTATCGTAAGTTTTAAATTTTATGTCAGTGTATCCCTGCTTAGAAAGTTTTAAAATTTTATCTATATAATTTTGGGGTACCATAGACCTCTTTGCTTCAATAATAGCGCGTTTCAACTCTGAATTTATTTTTGGATTGGTTTGATCTTCTTTAGAGTAATCATTACTATTTGCACATTTTAGAATAGACTGCATATGTTTTTCGATAATTTTAGAACCAGTAACAAGTGCTGCTACTTTTTCTTCTTCTACTACTTTCCAATCAATATATTCTTCAATATCGGGGTGATCTACATCTACAGTCACCATTTTTGCTGCTCTTCTAGTTGTACCTCCTGATTTAATAGCTCCAGCAGATCGATCACCAATTTTCAGAAAACTCATTAACCCAGACGATTTGCCTCCTCCTGACAGATTCTCCCCGCCACCTCTCAAGCTAGAAAAATTTGATCCTGTTCCAGAACCGTATTTAAAAAGTCTTGCTTCTCTGACCCACAAATCCATAATCCCGCCGTCGTTGACTAAATCATCATCAATGGATTGAATAAAACATGCGTGTGGTTGTGGGTGTTCGTATGCTGATTTAGATGTCACTAGTTTATTGGTAAATGGGTCTACATAGTAGTGTCCTTGACTTGGTCCATCAATACCATATGCCCAAAACAATCCTGTATTAAACCATTGTGGTGAGTTGGGTGCAGCCATTTGATGAGCTAACATATGTATCATCTCTTCATAAAAAACTTTCGCATCTTTTTCAGATGTGAAATAATTACCTTTCCATCCCCAATAAGTCCATGTCCCAGCAAGCCTATGAAAAACTTGTTTACAAGATGTTTCTCCAACGAATCTTTCTGCTGAAGGTAGTTTCTTTAAAGCAACTTCATCTGGTGCTGATTTCCATAACCAGGAAGGCACATTTTTTTCTTTTATTTTTTTCAATTTTACTGGAACACCAGCTTTTCTAAAATATTTTTGAGCTAGAATGTCTGTTGCAACCTGTGACCAAAAATCAGGAGTTTCAACATTTTCTGCTCTAAATACAATGCTACCATCCATATTTTTAATTTCACTAGTAGTATATTGAAACTTAATATCTGAGTATAATTTCTCATTGTGATTAGTAAAATGTCTCTGAAATTCCATAGTCTTCCTTCCAAACCTCTAGTAATTATTAACTTCTAAGTTAATAGTTTAAAATCATTCACAACTATTTAAGAGTCACTTAGTTATCGAAATAACAAAATTATTCGATACTAATACTACATCTTGTAGTTGGATAAGATAAGCTACCTAATATGTTGTGTTTTTTGCAAGTGTTTTTTTTATTTTTTTTTATTTTGTTAGATTATTGTTGTATTAATGCAATTATTGGTTGTTAAAATTTAGATAAATTATTAAATATAATCAGGATTAAAGTAATTATATTGGAAAATGCACATGAACCTTGCATTAAGATTAAACTTATTGTTTTTCTATAAATATAAAGGCCAAGATGAGTTTGGTAACAAATATTATGAGCAAAAAAAAGCTCAGATTAATAGAAAAAATAAAAGATTAGTTGACTATAAAGGTATAAGTGAAGCCTCAAAAGTTCCAGCTAAATACCATGGTTGGCTTCACCACTATTCTGATGATTTTCCTAAAGATAATAAAAAAAATTTTAGTTGGCAAAAAAAACATTTACCTAATTTATCAGGAACACAATATGCTTATGAACCCAAGAATATAAATTCAAAAAAAACTTATGCGAATCAAAATGAGGAATATAAATCATGGACACCTGGGGAGTGATTTAACTAATGAAGGAAAATGTTCTAGAAATTTTAGTTGGTAGTATCGTACTTGTTTTTGCTTTCGCTTTTGTAATATTTACACTTTCTAATATTGGGTTACAGAAAAAAGGTAATTTTATAAATGCAGAATTTGGAAATATTGGTGGCCTTAAAGTTGGTGATGATGTTGTTATTGCTGGAATAGTAGTTGGTGAGGTTTCTTCAAACACTTTGAATAATGATACATACCTCGCAACAGTTAAACTTAACTTAAACAATAATATAGATATACCTGATGACTCCGTTGCAAAAATTTCTTCTGCTTCATTGTTAGGAGGGCAATACATAGAAATTATTCCAGGTGCCTCAGACGTGATGCTTCAAGAAGAAGAAACTTTATATAATACCCGTGATCCTGTTAGTTTAACTGATCTTCTTGGGCAGGCAGTTTTTTCTGCTACAAATTAGTCAAATAGTGAAAAATAAATTCAATATAATAATATTATTATTTATATTCTTTGCTTCATGTGAAACATTTGCTTCATGGATAAAATTTGAAGGTGCAGAATTCAGTGCTCTTGATAAAATTACTGCGCGTATTGAAAAACTTGAACTTAATTTAAATGATGAAGAAATTTTAGGCTCTTTAACAATAATATTGAAAAGTTGTCAAAATCGGCCACCTGACTATCTACCAGAGTCGGCTGCATACGTTGAAATATATGATAAATTAAATAAAAACTATGAGGAAGGAACTCTTATTTTTAGTGGATGGATGTTCTCATCTAGTCCAGCTATAAGTGCTCTTGAACATCCAATCTATGATATATTTTTGATTTCATGTAAATAACTTTTCAAAATCGACCAATCATCGTCATTAGAGGTATCTATTTGAGGAAATTTATTTTTTAAGTAGATGCATTTATTTAATTGTTCTAAATACTTATCTCTACTTATTTCAATTCCTCCCATTGAAGCAAGGTGTGGAGTTAAAAATTGAACATCAAAAAGTTTAAATTTTGCATCATGCAATTTTGACAAAAGAAATATCAAGCCTATTTTAGATGCATTTGTTACTGATGAAAACATTGACTCAGCAAAAAAAACCCCCCCGATTGATATTCCATAAATTCCTCCAACTAATGAAGTCCCTCTCCAAATTTCTACTGAGTGAGCAAATCCATTGTTGTGAAGTTCATTAAATACTTTGATTATTGTTCTATTAATCCATGTTTCAGTTCTTCCAAAAACAGGGCTTCCGCATGAATCTATAATTCTCGAAAAAAGTTTATCACTTGTTATTCTGTAATCTTTTTTTAATAAAACTTTATTTAAGCTCCTTGAAACATGGGCTCGGTCAATTGGAATTATTGCTCTAAAGTTTGGATTTACAAAAAATATTTCATCATCATCTCTACTATTAGACATTGGAAAATTTCCCTGATAATAGCCCTTTAATATACGGTTGGTTATTTTCTGCATTTCTAGATTGTAATTTTAAATTACAAATTAGGAAGAAACTTTTCTTCTAACCATTTTATTGAATACACACCCCTTTTAATATCTTCATTACAAACAAGTTTTTTGTGTAATTCTATTGAAGTATCTATAGGTTCAATAATAAACTCGTCTAGTGCCCTTTCTGTTCTTAAAAGACAATTTTCTCTATCTTTACCATAAACGATAAGTTTTGTTATTAAGCTATCGTAAAACGGAGGAACTTGATAACCTTGATACACAGTTGAGTCAACTCGAATGCCTGGACCTCCTGGGGGATGAAAAGTATTAATTTTGCCTGGAGACGGTATAAATGTTTCAGGACTTTCTGCATTGATTCTGCACTCTATAGCGTGACCTTTAAAAACAACATCTTTTTGTTTTAATGTTATTTTTTGTCCATTTGCGATCTTAATCTGTTCACAAACTAAATCTAAACCTGTAACCATCTCTGTAATTGGATGTTCAACTTGTAAGCGGGTATTCATTTCGATAAAATAAAATTCTCCATTCTCATAGAGGTATTCAATTGTTCCTAATCCGAGGTAGCCTAACTGTTTTGTTGCATTAGACGAAAGTTCACCTATTTTTTGCCTTTCTTTGACTGATAAAGCAGGAGAAGGACACTCTTCAAATAACTTTTGATGTCTTCTTTGTATTGAGCATTCTCTTTCACCCAAATGAATAACATTGCCATATGTGTCAGCAAAAACCTGAACTTCTATGTGACGTGGATTTTTTAGATACTTTTCAATATATACAGTGTCATCTCCAAAAGCTGCTTTGGCCTCACTTCTCGCAGATCCAAAAGCCTCAGGTAGCTCAGTCTCTGTATTAGCCACCTTCATTCCTCTGCCACCACCACCAGACGCGGCTTTGATAATAACGGGGTAACCAATTTTAAGGGCTTCCTTCTTAGCATGTGCAATTGATATTATTGCTCCATCAGAGCCTGGAACTAATGGTAAGCCTGCATTTTTTGCAGCTTTTTTTGCTGATACTTTGTCCCCCATAGTTCTGATGTGTTTTGGTGAAGGACCAATAAAAGTAATTCCATGGGCTTTAACGATTTCAGCAAAGTCAGCATTTTCAGATAAAAATCCAACACCAGGATGAATAGCATCGGCACCTGTCAATAAAGCTGCAGAGATTAAGGCTTGAATATTTAAATAACTATCAGATGATTTTGCTGGGCCAATACATACGCTTTCATCTGCAAGTTTAACATGCATAGCTTCATTATCAGCTGAAGAATGAACTGAAACAGTTGGTATTTTTAGGTCTCTAGCTGCACGCAATACCCTTAAAGCAACATCTCCTCTATTTGCAATAAGGATTTTTTTGAAAGGCTTAATTCCAGTCTTCATTTTATTATTACAAGAGGTTGATCATACTCTACAGGTTGAGAGTCTTCAACTAAAATATTTTCTATGATGCCGTCTTTTGGCGCATTAATGTTATTCATTACCTTCATTGCTTCAATTATAAGTAATGTTTGACCTTTTTTAACTTTATCACCTCTCTTTACAAAACTATTAGCTTTTGGTTCTGGTGATAAATAAGCAGTTCCTACCATTGGTGATTTAATAACTTCACCATTTGCATGCTCATTATTTATTTTATCTGAGATGCTTTTGTTATTTTCGGTAGGTATGTGATTATCAGTACTATAAATTTCAATAGGTTGGTTTTGAAGAATGTTTTTACTATTTTGAGTAACAAATCGCAATTTAATTTCATCAGTCTCAATCTCTAATTCTGCAATTTTTTTCTCATTCATAAGATCACAGTAAGTCTCTAATTCTTTTAACTCTGGTAAGGGAAATTTTTTAGTTTTATTATGTTTATTCATTATATTTAATACCTCAACTAAATTTGTTTAATTGCCTCTAGTGCAAGAAAATATGATTGTGCTCCAAAACCAATAATTATTCCATCACAAACACCAGAAATCATTGATATCTCTCTAAATTTTTCACGAGCATGTATATTAGACATATGGATCTCTATTTTATAACCACTAAAATATTTTAGGGCATCTCTTATAGCAACGGAGGTGTGAGTGTAACCTCCTGCATTGATTATAATTCCATCAAATTTATTTTGAGCATCTTGAATTAACTTTATGATCTCACTTTCTGAATTTGATTGGGCGCATTGTATTTGTATATTCTGATTTTTAGAATTATTTTCCAATTTAGCATGAATTTCCCCGATAGTTACAGAACCATATATATCTTTCTCACGCATACCAAGTAGATTTAAATTTGGTCCAGAAATAACGATAACATTTTTTATGGTCATATATTAATTCTCATACAATTTTTAATAAGTATTATTTCTTTCTTCTTTTATCAGCTTGACAAATTGCTCCTCACTTAAAGCACCTGGGTAAACTTTTTTTCCAATAACAAATGATGGTGTTCCATTTATATTTAATCTTTGAGCTAATTCTTTATTTTTTTGTATTATGAACTTTATATCATCACTCTTTAAATCTTCATTAAGTTTGTCAATATCTAAGCCAGTTTTTTTTGCTATATTAAGTAAAACATCTTTATTAATGCGACCTCTATATTGCATTACATTGGAGTGAAACTCCCCATATAAATTCTGTTTTTGTGAGGCAAGCGCAAAATATGCTGCATCAATAGATGATTGAGATAATATAGGAAGTTCCTTAAAAACAAACCTTACATTTTTATCATTATTGATTACTTTCAAAATTGTATCAAATACCGATTTACAGTAACCACAATTATAATCAAAAAATTCATATATAACAATTTCTCCAGAAGGGTTTCCAATTGAAGGATCTAAAAAATTGTTAGTAAGTAAATCAAATGTTTCTTTATTTTTTCTGACTTCTTCTTTTTGAGCAAGTTTCTCAAGTGCTAAACGTATTTTATCTGGATTTTCCTGTATCCATATTTCAATAAATTTGTCTAAATCTTCTAAATTACTTTCATCAAAGTTGCTATGGGCATGAATATTTTTATTTAAGAATAATATTAAGAATATAAAAAAGGAAAATAAAACTTTTTTCTTGGCGTGCATTCCATTAAACCTATAAATTTTAAGTTTTTGACTGTGACCACCAGCCACCTTTTTTTTCTTTAGTGGCATTATCAACGTTAACAATATCTAATTTTTGAGAAGCTTTTGAAACTCGTTTTTTTTCTTTTGCGTTTTTCCCATTTATCTTATTATTTTTATCTTGTGGTTCAGCAATATCTTTTTTAGCGATAGTATCTACATTAGATTTACTTCCATCTTTTATAGCTGTATTGTCTTTACCAGACTTATCAGTTTTCTTAGAAGAGGCTATTTTTTTCTTAGAAGATTTTTGGGATTTCTTATTTTTATCAGGTAATTCTTTTGTTTCAATTTTTTCATCATTTTTAGGAACATTTAATTTATCCGAAGTTTCACTATTTAATTTTTTTCCAATTGTTTGTTTAGATTTTTGATTACCATTTAATTCTTCTTTGACAGAATTTTTTAATTCTAAATCTTTAGCGGTATTAAGATTGCTATTTTCTTGTTCTAAACTGTCCCCAGATTTTTGTTTTTTCCATTGAGCACGTTTATTTTTTTTATATTTTGATGTATTTTTTAAATTTTCAGATTTTTTTTGATCTTCACTTTTTATATTAAGATCATCTTGTGTCACTAAAGGTGATTTTTTTTCAATTCTACAATCTAGCTCTGCGTCGTGATTATCAAATTGAAACAAAATATTTAAATTTAATCTTTCTTCAATTTCGTTAATTGACTTTCTTTTTTGATTTAAAATATACATCCCGATTTTTGAAGGGACAAAGACTTCAATTATTTCATTTTGGAGATTTGCCTCTTCTATTTTTCTTAAAACTCTTATTGCAGACGATTCTACCGACCTAATTGTTCCAGTTCCACCACAAACGGTACAGCTACTAAAATAATTCTCTGATACACTTGGCCTCAATCTTTGTCTAGATAACTCTAGTAAACCAAAATGACTAATTCTTCCTATTTGAATTCTTGCTCTATCAGAATTCATTGCTTCTTTTAACTTTTTCTCGACTGAGTTTTGGTTTTTATAGCCCTCCATATCAATAAAATCTATAACGATTAACCCAGACAAATCTCTTAATTTAAGTTGTCTGGCAACTTCCTCAGCGGCTTCTAAATTTGTTTTAAACGCAGTTTCCTCAATATTCCTTTCTTTCGTAGCTCTTCCTGAGTTTACATCAATGGCAACTAATGCCTCAGTCTGGTTTATAACAATATATCCACCAGATTTTAATTTAACTGATGGTAAATTCATTGAATCTAATTGCTTTTCAACATTATATTTTTGAAATATTGAATTTTTGCTATCTTTGAAAATTTTTACCTTTTTTGAATGATTGGGGACCATTTGATTTATATAATCTTTTGCAGTATTAAAACCATCCTCCCCCGCAACAAGAACTTCATTAACATCATTATTGTATAAATCACGTATAGTTCTTTTAATAAGATTACCCTCTTCATTGATTAGGATTGGTGCTGTTGACTGAACAGTTTTTTCACGAATTGTATCCCATAAATTTTGTAGATAGCTAAAATCTTTTTTTAATTCAGATTTTGTTCTATCTGATCCAGCAGTTCTAATTATAACCGCCATCCCTTCAGGCATTTTCATTTCATCTATAATAGATTTTAATCTTTTTCTATCTTCTAGGTTACTAATTTTTCTACTTACCCCTCCACCTCTAATTGTATTTGGCATTAAAACACAATATCTACCAGCTAATGAAATATAAGTTGTTAATGCAGCACCTTTATTGCCTCTCTCTTCCTTAGCAACTTGAACTAATAAAATTTGTCTTTTCGAAATAACTTCTTGGATCTTATATTTTTTTAAGATTTTAGTTTGATCAAATGATGTTGTTTCATCAGAACCACCAATGGTTTCAGGCTCATCATTTTGATCGTCAACACTATCACTTAATTTTTTGATTTTTTCCTTGTCTTTTTCACTCTCTTTTAATTCTTTTTGAGAACTATTATCTTCTTCTTCAATCTTTTTTGTCTTTTTTTTGTCTTTAATTATCTTTTCTGAAGTTTCGCTTTTTTTTACATTTTGTTCTTCTGCTTTTAAAATTTCTTCAGTCAAAGCTTTTCTATCTTCCACAGGAATTCTATAGTAGTCAGGATGTATTTCGCTGAAAGCTAAGAAACCATGCCTGTTGCCACCATATTCTATAAAAGCAGCTTGTAATGAAGGTTCAACTCTAGTTACTCTTGCGAGATAAATATTACCTTTATTTTGAAGCTTTGTTGTTGTTTCTTGATCAAAATCTTCAATTCGGTTGCCATTTAATAATACAACTCTTGTTTCTTCTGGTTGTTTTGCATCTATTAATATTTTTTTTCCCATAAAACCACTCCAAACCAAAACTTATTAAGCTCCCTAAAAAGGCTTTTGAATATAAGTTTGGTAAAATTCTTTTACATCTTGATGATATTTTTAAATTAAATAAATTGTTATTAAAGATAAGAAAGGCACTATCAAAGCCACCTTTATAAAATTTAAATATTTTTATTTTGTTATTCAACACGGTCAGATACTTTTAAAAACAATTTATATGAAATCTTTCTATTTAGAGATTTACAATATAAATAGTAATATTAAAACATAAATTGTTAAAATTTTAACTTTTGCAGTTCTAGATGGAAAAATATAAACAGGATGCTGAGATCATTTCGATATAAAAAAATTATTAAATTAAAGTATAATTTTTTTTTAAAAATAGTTTTTATTTTGTTTTTATTCTTATTTACAAATAGTCTATCTGCCCAAACTTTAAATGAAATCACCAATGTTAGAGCAGGCAAGCATGATGGGTTTTACAGAGTGGTGGTAGAAACATCAAAAAAAGTTGAAACATCTATTGAATTAAAAAAAGATCCATATAGAGCAATAATAAAAATCCCAGAATCACTTTGGAGAGCAAATTCAACACCCAGAACAGGAAATTTTTTTCCTAACATTCCTATTTCTTACTCCTTTAAAAACAATGAAATTGGAAAAACTAATCTTATACTGAATGTTAATAAGCCATTTAGTTTAGATAAAATCTATTGGTTAGCTAAATTAAATGGCGGAAAAAGATTAGTAATTGATATTTATTATAGCAGTGAAACTGATTTTATAGTTACCCAGAAGTCTTTTAATGATTTTTCAAAGCAACAACTTGAATTAGTACTGAGTGCTAAACCGCAAACTTTAGAAAAAAACTTTACTTTGTTTAAGGGAAAAAAAAATGATCAATTAATGACTAACAATGATGGAACAATAATTAATGATAATAATAAAGATAATAATCAATTTAAAAGTGAAACTAATTTTTTAGTTGTTATTGATCCGGGTCATGGTGGTAAAGATCCTGGAGCTGTTGGTTATTCAAAAACTTTAGAAAAAGATGTAAACTTGTATGCTGCAAAGATTCTTTATAATAAACTTAATAACATTAATGGAATAAAAGCTTTTCTTACTAGGTCTCAAGACGAATTTATAAATTTACATGATAGGTATAAAATTGCCAATCAATTAAAAGCAGATATATTTATTTCTCTTCATTCTGACGCATCGAAATCAGAGAGGGTAAGTGGATATTCAATTTTTAGCTTAAATAAAGACCCTGATTTTAATAAAACTAATTTTGAGAAAAATAAAAATAATCAAAATATATTAGGAAATGTAATACTTGATAATGAGATTTTAGAAACGCAAACTGTGCTTTACAAAATGTATCAAAGAAGAAAGAGGAACTATTCAATTAAACTTAAAAATTTAATTTTAGAAGAGTTTAAGACTTTGCCTATTAAATCACGAGGTGGAAAACAAGAGGATTTTGTAGTACTTAAGTATCATGTAATACCATCTGTACTTATTGAGATGGGTTTTATTACAAATAAAAATGATGAAACAAATTTAAATGATCACAAGTTCATTTCAAATTTAATGGAGAGAATTTCAATTGCTGTTTCAAAATATAAGAAAGTTTATTTGAAATAAATAAATTAATGACAAAAAATTACCACTATTAATTATCTAATAATTCTTTATGAAGATTTTTTTCAATATACTTAGTATACTTATAGGATTAACTTTCTTTGGTGGTCTATTATTGATTTTCTCAGTTGCATGGATTTTCTGGGTTTATGGACAAAACTTACCAGACTATAATCAACTATCTAAGTATGAACCGCCAGTTGTAAGTAGGGTTTATGCTTCTAATGGAGCACTTTTGGAAGAATTTGCAACAGAGAAAAGATTGTTTGTTCCAATTGAGTCTATACCTGACATAATAAAAGAAGCTTTTTTATCATCTGAAGACAAAGATTTTTATAATCATCTTGGACTTGATTTTAAAGCAATTGTTAGAGCATCATTGACAAATTTAAAAAACTATAATTCAGGTAAAAGAGCAATTGGTGCATCAACAATTACACAACAAATTGCAAAAAACTTTTTGTTGTCATCTGATTACAGTTTTGAAAGAAAGATAAAAGAAGCTATCCTTGCTTTAAGAATTGAGCGAACTTTTTCAAAAGATCATATTTTTGAATTATATTTGAATGAAATTTACCTCGGTCTTAGTAGTTATGGTGTAGCTGCTGCGGCACTAAATTATTTTGATAAATCATTATCAGAGATATCATTGGAAGAAGCTGCCTATTTGGCAGCACTTCCAAAAGGGCCAAATAATTATCACCCAACAAAAAAAATAAAGCAGGCAACTATTAGAAGAAACTGGGTTTTATCTCAAATGTATGAAAATGGTTTTATAACTGAAAATGAACTAAATAATGCATCAGCAATTGCATTAACAGTTGCAGACTCTTCGGGTGTTGATGATGCTTATGCACCTTACCCAGTTGAGGAAATAAGAAAAAAACTTGTTAAAGATTATGGACAAAGCACCTTATATGCAGGGGGATTATCAATACAATCAACTATTGACCCAAGTATCCAAGAATTAGCTGATAAAGCCCTAAAAACTGGAATTGAAAATCTAGATAGAAGACAGGGTTGGAGGGGGCCATTAACCAGAATTTTTGAGGACGAAACAGATCAAAATGCCCTTAAGAGAGCATCTTTATTGATGCCATCAAATTATAAGACTGCTCTTATAAAAAATATATCTTCAAAAAAAGCTGGTATTTTATTAAGCGACGGAAGTGAAGGTTATATTCCTCTTCAAAATTCAGTATGGGCAAGAAAAAAGATTAGTTATGAAAGTAAAGGTAAAGCACCCACTGATCTTTCAAAATTAATTAATATTGGCGATATTGTTCCAGTAATAAAGCCTATTGGTGAAGATGCTATTGTTGATGTTGGTGCATGGATGTTATCCCAAAAACCTGAAGTGTCAGGTTCGATAATTGTTCTTGACCCCCACACAGGAAGGATACTGGCAATGTCAGGCGGCTATTCATTTACCGATAGTGAATTCAATAGATCTACTCAAGCTTATAGACAGCCTGGATCTGCTTTTAAACCTTTCATTTATCTGTCAGCATTAGAGAAAAATTTCTTACCTACATCTCTAGTAAGAGATGCACCTATTGTTATAGATCAGGGACCAGGTTTACCTAAATGGAAGCCATCTAATTATTCTAATAAGTTTTATGGGCCCTCCACCCTTAGAACTGGCATTGAAAAATCTAGAAATTTAATGACAGCAAGATTAGCTCTTGAACTTGGAATGGAGAATATACAAGAAATTGCAAAAAGATTTGGTATTAATGAAAATATGCCAAACTTATTATCTATGTCACTTGGTGCTGGTGAAACTACATTGTTAAAATTAGTAAATGCATATGCAATGATTGTTAACGGTGGCAAAAGAATTAATTCTACATTGATTGATCGTATTCAAGATCGAAGAGGGAATACTATCTTTCAATTTGATAAAAGAGATTGCATTAATTGTATACCAAAAAATGGTTGGCAAGACCAACTTCCACCTGAAATAGTTGATAATAGAATTACTATAACTGACCCTTCAAGTGCATACCAAATGACCTCTATGCTTAAAGGTGTAATTGAAAGGGGTACAGGCATTAAATTAAAAAAACTTAATTTAAATTTAGCTGGTAAAACAGGAACTACAAATGATAATACTAATGCTTGGTTTATCGGGTTTTCTCCTGATATCGTCGTTGGCGTATATATTGGTTATGATGAACCTAAACCTCTTGGTAAAAGGGAAACAGGTTCTAGCGCCGCAGTACCAATATTTGAGGAGTTTTTTAAAAATTTCTCTAAAAATAAACCTGACATTCCTTTTAGAAGGCCGGATGGTATAAGGTTAATTCCAATCCACGTAAAAAGTGGTATAAGAGCTAGTGAAATCAAAAAAGGGGTTATCCAAGAAGCTTTTAAGCAAGGGCAATTTCCAGATAATAGCTTATTGGAAAATGAGAGTAATAAGACTAACATTAATTCTGAAAATTTAGAATTGGGTATATATTAAAATATACATATTGAAATGAAGATAGAAATCGAAAATAAAGTCTCAGAAATAAAACATATTATATCTTTATTAAAAGATCATGCAAATATTGACTCTTCAAAAGAGAAATTAAAAAAATTAATAATAGAAAGTGAGGATCCTAATATATGGAATAATCGTGACGGAGCTGAAAAGTTATTTAAGCAAAAAACACAGTTAGAAAAAATCATTTCGTCAATATCAGATTTAGAAACAGAAATTGTTGATGTTGAAGAATTAATAGAAATAGGTTTTGAAGAAAATGATACTGAAATAGTTAAAGAAGCTGAAGAAACAATAACAAAATTACTCAAGCTATGTCAAAAAAAACAATTTGAAACACTTCTTTCAGGTGAAGCAGATACAAATGATTGTTATTTTGAAATTCATCCTGGAGCAGGTGGAACAGAAGCACAAGACTGGGCTAATATGCTGTCCAGAATGTATCAAAGATGGGCTGAAAATAAGCAATTTAAAATTGAAATTTTAGAAGAAACAAATGGTGAAGAAGCCGGAATAAAGTCTATCACAATGCGCTTTGGTGGTATAAATGCCTATGGATGGTCTAAGACTGAGTCTGGTATTCATAGGCTTGTTCGTATATCTCCATTTGACAGCGCTTCTCGCAGACATACATCTTTTGCATCTGTTTGGGTTTATCCAGTAGTAGATGACAAAATTAACATTGAAGTTGAAGAAAAAGACTTGAGAATAGATACATATCGTAGTAGTGGAGCTGGAGGGCAGCACGTAAATACTACAGACAGTGCCGTAAGAATAACACATTTACCATCTAATATAGTTGTTCAATGCCAAAATAATAGAAGCCAACACAGAAACAAAGCTGCTGCAATGGAAATGCTTAAAGCTAGGCTTTATGAGAAAGAACTTCAAAAAAGAGAGGAAGAAGCAGGAGTTTTAACTTCTGAAAAAAGTGATATTGGTTGGGGAAATCAGATTAGATCCTATGTATTACATCCTTATCATATGGTAAAAGATTTAAGAACTAATGTAGAAAAAGGTAATGCCCAATCTGTGCTAGATGGGGACATTGATCTTTTTATTGAAGCAGCACTTACAAAAAAAATAGGCTTAGCTAAATAAAATCAAAAATCAGAAATTACATCGAGCACTTCTTTTGCATGGTTGGGCACTTTAACTTTTGGCCATATTTTTAAAATTTTACGATCTTTGTCTATTAGAAAAGTGCTTCTTTGAATACCCATATATTTTTTACCATACATTGATTTCTCAACCCAAACAGAAAATAAATTACAAATACTTCCATCAACATCTGAACCAAGCTCGCATTTCAGATTATGTTTTTCTCGGAATTTTTTTTGTTGTTCAATAGTATCTTTTGAAATTCCAATAACCCTTGTGTTCATTTTTTCAAATTCACTAATAATTTCACTAAATTCACTTGCTTCTTTTGTGCAACTCGAGGTGTTAGCCCTTGGGAAGAAAAAAACGACAGTAAAATTTTGATTAGTTTTATCTAAAATAAATTCCTGGATATCAGTTTGAATTTTAAATTCAGGTACTATATCAGCTTCTTGAAACATTTTAATCTCCAATAATTAGTAGTAAAATTAATATTCCATTATATTATTTAATAAATTAGATTTAAAAGTCTATATTACCATTTTTAGGACTTTTTGTGAATAAGTTTGGTTATTACATTATTAATTTTTTTGCCACAGCTATAGCTATTTTATTAACAGCTATTTTTATTTTAATGTGGCAGACTTCATCTGTTATTTTTAACCTAGGTGGGCTTACTAAAGTAATTGAAAATAATCTATCTAATCAAGTTCCAGGTTTGCAGCTTAAAATTGATGATATAAATTTTAGTATTGGCAAAATTCAGGTGCCTTTTGGTATTAAAGCCAATGAAATCGAGGTAAATTTTAAAGGTGAAGATTTCAATATAAAGCAAGTAGGTGTTTATTTTTCACCATTTAATGTTTTGTTAGGTGATTTTAAATTTAATAAAATTATATTGGATGGCTTAAACATTGAAATTTCACAAAATACTAATAAAAATGATGATTTATTTCAAATTAATAAATTTATATTACCTAAGTTTTTTCAAGAAGTTTTTTTTAATAGTCATAAATTAAATAATGAAAATAATATTGTATATAATATTAAGAATGCTGAATACTCAGTCACTAATAGTTCAATTAATATAGTCAACTTTGACCAAATTAATTCAATAAAAAATATTAATTTTCAAATTAATAGAGTTGATAATGATTTTAATATTTTGGGCCAATTTAAATTCAACGATATTAAAGAAAAAATTAAGTTTTCTATGATAAAAAGAAAAGATAGTGAAAGTGACATCAATTTTGAATTCCAAAATATCAATTATAAAGAATTAGATAGCTTTTTCATTTCATCAATAGAAAATTTTGATTTCATAATAGGTGGAGAAATTGACTTAAAAATTGATTCGAACAATAAAATTAGCAATTTAAATTCTTCATTAAAGGTCTCAAAAATTAACTATCCATTAGAGTATACTAAACTCTTAAATTTGCATTCTAAAGTTCAATCTGGAAGCTTTGAATTAGCCTACTCGTTTCAAGAGGATCAATTAAAAGTTAAAAATTTTTTATTATCAGGTCGTGAACTCACAATAGCCACTGGATCTGCTGATTTAAGTAATATTAGGGGATCTTCTAAAGGTCTAAAAATTGATATTAAATCTGACAAAATAGATTCGAAACTCATACCAAAAACCTTTTTAAGAAGGTATGGGGTCCATTCAATAAAGGGCGATTTGTCAAATATAAATCTTAAGGCAGATGTTTTGATCAATAGAGATGATTTTAATTACTCTATTAAAAATTATAAATTAAGTGGCTTGCTCAATAATTTTCAAGTTTTAAAAAATGATATAAATAATAAAATTTTTGATACTTTAGTGAATGGTTCATTTGAGTTAAGTAACATTAATGACATGAAAACTAATCTTAAGTTAGATTTAGTTCTAAATAGTCTTAGTCCTGAATTAATAAAAGATCTTATATCCGAAAGATATAATTTGAACTTGGAAGATGGTTCTATTGAGAATTTATCTTTAAAAGGAAATATTTTAATCAATAATGATAATTTGGATTTTATATATAAAGATTTTGAAGCAGGGGGGGTTCTTAGTAATTTAAAGGTATCATCAAAACATAAAAAAAATTTTTTACAAACAATCATAAATTTAAAATTTTTAGCTAATCTTGAAAATGAAAGTATAAAAAACGTTAAAGCTAAAGCACTTTTAAGTGATTTTATATTCTTCAGAGATGGCATGTCTAAAAAACTTACCTTTGATAAATCAAAATTTGATTTATTTTTTGAAGACAATAAAGTTCAAATTTTAAATGTCCAATCCAATTTGTCAGCAATCACTATGTTTGAAGGTTATGCGTCATTAAATTTGACTGATAAAAAAGAAATCTCAAAAATTGGTATTCACCTAAAAATAGACCAATTCAACTACGAATGGTTGACTAGTGTTTGGCCAAATGACTTTGGTGTCAAAACAAGAAATTGGATAAAAACAAATGTAAAAAATGGTTTTGGAGAAAACTGTAATCTCAACCTAACTCTTAATCTTGATGAAAATAAAGTAGTTCAATCTCTATTTTTAAATTGGAAGCATAAAAATTCCAAGATTAAACTTTATAAAGATCTTCCGTATGCTAATTTACCTGAAGCAAATATCAATATCACAAAAAATAAAATGACAGTAAATTTTTTAAACTCTGAAATTGGTGATATTAATGTTGATAAAGGTGAATTAAAAATTTCCCCTATCTTTACAAGCAATGCTAGGGCTAAAGTTAAATTAACTGGTAAAGCAGAACTGAATACAGTTTTGAATTTTCTAAATGAAAAAGATCTTGATCTAATATCTAAATATAAGATTGGTCCAGCCACTATTGGTAATATTTCATATAACTCAAGTTTTGAATGGCCAGTCAAAAAAAATATTAATAAAAATGAATTTGAATGGATTATAGATGCTTCAGGTGAAAATATAAATATACCTAGCTTACCATTTAATTTAACACACGAAATTTCTAAATTTCAAATCAAAGCTAACAATAATAAATTTGAATTTTCAAGTACTGGAAAGATTAATAACATACAATCTAAATTGAGCATTACCAAGGAAGATGAGACTAACCCAGAAATTAAATTAGAATTTGATGACTCCGAAGAGTTGGCTATTTTAATTTCTAAATTTTCTCAAATAAAATTATATGGAAAAGCAAAAGGCTTTCTGGAAATTAAAAATTTTGACTTTAAAAATTTTAACCCAAAAGTTGTTATAGACTTAAACAATGCAACAGTTGAAATACCATATATCAATTATATTAAAGAAAAAGGTTTAAATGGGTTAATAAATACTGATTTAAACTTTATTGACGGAAAACTTCGACAGTTTTCAAATATTCAAGGTGAAATAGGATCAGTTGCATTTGATGGAAATATAAAAATTAATGATGGATCAATAAACGAAGCTAATTTTAACTATATTACTTTCCCTGGAACTCTCATTAATAAATTTAATCTTAATCAAAATAAAAAAAATAATTATAAAATTGATATTAATGCTGAGAAAATAAATTTAATGGAGTACTTGAAATTTTTTTCAAGAACGCAAAAAGACCCTAAAAAAAATATATATATTTTTAATATAAGAAGTGAGAAATTTATATTCCCAGGTGGGGTTGAGGCAAATGGATATATAGAAGGATATTATAACTTTGATAATGGTGTAAAAGCAAAATTGCTAGGAGATATTAATATTAATGAAAATGTCAAAGTTAAAGATGCAGAATTATTAGCTAGTCAAATAGATAATGAAATAGTTATAGAAGGAAACGGTTTTATTAATTCTGCACCAGTTAAAATTTTAATGCGAGATGGCAAAAAAGATAATTTAAAAATATTAACACTTAAAGGTAACGATGCCGGTAAAATATTGAATGGTCTAAATATTACAAAATTAGTTGAAGGCGGTACTCTAAAAATCTCAGTCTTTTTAAAGGAAGAAGATTATAAAAACTATGAAGCTTTGGTAGATGTTTCAAAATTCAACGTAACAAATGCCCCAATATTAGTTCAGTTAATATCAACATTGAGTTTGACGGGACTTTTAAATTTGCTTGAGGAAAAAGGTATTTACTTTGAAAGAGGTTTTGCAAAAGTTAATAATTTAGACAATAGATTTAATATCAGCAATATTGAAGCAGTTGGTGAGGCAATGGTAATAACCTTAAAAGGCTGGATAAATAATAAAAAGGAAACTCTTCAAATTCAAGGAACTATAGCGCCTGCAACATTATTAACGAAATTATTAGAACCTATACCAGTTTTAAATGACTTACTTATTGGAGGAGATAAAGCAGGAGTAGTTTTAACTGAATTTAGATTAGACGGATCAACCAAGAAACCCTTTATTTCTTTTAGGCCTCTGTCCTCTGCGCCAGGGATGTTAAGAGATATTTTCAACTTATTCAGAAGTGATCAAGTTAACCAAAACGAGAGTGAAACTCAAAATTAGTTATATAAAATTAAATACACAAGACGGCATGGTTTTTTTTACCTGAAGAAATTTTAATTGTTCTACTCCCCCCAAAATCTTCTTTAGTTATTACAAAATTTTCATCACGATGAGGTTGATCATTAATTCTTGCTCCACCGCCTTTTATGAGCCTCCTTGCTTCACTCTTGCTTTTACATAAATTTGATTTGCATAAAGCATCGACAAAAGATAAATCATTGTTTTGAGACAAAGTAATTGTATATTTTGGGAGTTCTTTTCCAATTTGACCTTTTTGGAAAGTGTCTTTTGCAGAATTAAAAGCTTGTATCGAAGCTTTTTCTCCATGGCACAATTTTGTTACTTCATTAGCCAATATTATCTTTGCATCATTGATCTTAGATCCTTTAAGCTTTCTATATTCTTCAATTTTAACCAAGGGTAATTCAGTAAATAATTTTAAAAATTTAATCACGTCCTTATCTTCGGTGTTTCTCCAAAACTGCCAGAAATCCCATGAACTTAGTTTTTTTTCATTCAACCAAATAGCACCATTGGCAGTTTTCCCCATTTTTGAACCGGATGCGGTAGTAATTAAGGGAGAAGTTAAACCATAAACTTCTTTTTTTTGAACTCTTCTAGCTAAATCAATTCCTGATACAATATTGCCCCACTGATCAGATCCTCCCATTTGAAGTTCACAATCTAATTTATGAGTTAGCTCCAAGAAGTCAAAAGCCTGAAGGATTGCATAATTAAATTCTAAAAAGGATAGTGGTTGCTCTCTCTCAAGCCTCAATTTAACAGATTCCATACTAAGAAGTCTGTTAATTGAAAAATGTTTTCCATAATCTCTTAAAAAAGGAATGAGCGTTAATTTATCTAGCCAGTCAGCATTATCAATCATAATAGCATCAGTTTTTTTATTACCAAAAAATAAATATTTTTCAAAAACTGACTTAATATTTTTCATGTTACTATCAATATCTGCACTTGAAAGTAATGGTCTTGCATTATCTTTCCCAGACGGATCCCCTATTTTTGTAGTTCCACCACCCATAAGAACAATTGGCCTATGCCCTGATTTTTGAAGCATCCTTAGCATCATTATTTGAATAAGAGATCCAACATGTAAACTGTCGGCTGTACAATCAAAGCCAATGTAACCAGAAATTGATTTAGAGGCACATAATCTATCAAGTTCATCTAAATTTGTACATTGATGAATGTAACCTCTTTCAGAAATATTTTTTATAAAGTCTGATTTTGTCATTATGATATTTTTACTCTTTAATATTGTTAATGAAATTTCCTTCTTTATCTAGTCTACTATCTAAGTACTTGCCAACAGCTTCAATCATTTCATTATTGTGTTCATTAAAAAAATGATCAGCACCATTTATTATTATATCTTTTATTACTTCTCCTTTTTGAATGGAAATCTTCTCTAAAACTCTAGATAATGCGAGTATAGGCACTATTTCATTTTCTGAGCCATGGATAAAAGCTCCAGAAGAGGGGCATGGTGCAAGAAATGCAAAATCTTTTGTCGTCGCTGGTGCTGATAAGGATAAAAAACCTTTTATTTCTGGTCTTCTCATCATTAATTGCATTCCAATCCATGCTCCAAAAGAAAAACCTGCTACCCAGCAATGTGTAGCATTTGGATTTTGTGTTTGTATCCAGTCCATTGCTGTAGCAGCATCGGCAAGCTCACCTTCGCCATCATCATAAGATCCTTGGCTTTTCCCAACACCTCTAAAATTAAATCTTAAAGTTGAAAAATCCCTATTTACAAATTCACGATATAAATTAAAAATTACTTTGTTATTCATAGTACCACCATGATTAGGCTCAGGATGTAAAATAAGAGCTATTGGTGATACTGTTCTCTTTGATGGAGTATATCTGGCTTCGATACGACCTTCAGGTCCATTAATTATAACTTCAGGCATAAAATGTATTTCTTGTGTGGTTAAAAATTGTAACTATATATAAATCTAATTAGATTGTACTATTAACATAATTGTTAACTTTTATTGAAGGAAAAACTTGTTTAATACAATTACAGGAATGATTCAAGCAATTAAGGACAGAGATCCAGCTTCCTCGAGTAGTTTTTGGATAATACTATTATATCCAAGTATACACATTATGATGTTTTACTATATATCAAGATTTTTTTGGGAAATGCATTTAAAGTCAATTGCCAGATTTTTAATGCAAGTTGGAAGATTTTTAACAGGTATTGAAATTCACCCTGGTGCAAAAATTGGGGAAGGTTTTTTTATGGATCATGCCATGGGTATAGTAATTGGAGAAACAGCTGAAATAGGAAATAATGTAACTCTTTACCATGGTGTGACTTTAGGTGGAATTTTGCCAGCTTTTAAAACAGATGAGCAACGCGGTTTAAAAAGGCATCCCACGATAAAGGATGGTGCAATAATTGGATCTGGAGCACAAATCTTAGGACCTATAACGATTGGATCAAATGCAAGAGTGGGTGCTAACTCGGTTGTATTAAGATCTGTTCCTAATGGAATGTCCGTTGTTGGAATACCAGCTCATGAAGTAGGTAAACAAAAATTAGAAAGTGTTTTTCAAGCTTACGGAACAGCATTCTCAGAAGTAAGTAAAATTGATAAATCAGTTTCAAAAATAGAACAAGAAATAGATATTTTGAAAGAGAAAATAACAAAATTAGAAAAAAATAATTTCAGAAAATAATATGTCAATATATCTTGATTACAATGCAACAAGCCCTATAAGAGATGAGGCAAAGGAGAAAATGCTTGAAGTAATGGGGCCACCTATTAACTCTTCTTCAGTTCATTCGTTTGGAAGAAAAGCAAAATCTTATCTACAAAAAGCTAGAAGTGAAGTTGCAAAGCTTGTCAATGCAGATTTAGATCAAGTTATTTTTACTTCAGGAGGCACAGAGGCAAATTCTATGATTATGCAGTTATCTAATTCTCCTCTGGTAAGTGCAATTGAGCATGATGCTGTAATGGCATCATCCAATAATTTAAATTTAATTAATGTGAATTCTGATGGAATTGTAGATTTAGAAATGCTTGAAGCAACTATAAAAAAAACTAATACTGATATGATTTCAGTAATGTGGGCAAATAATGAAACCGGCGTAATTCAACCTATGACTGAAATTATTAAAATTGCAAAAAAATATAAAATTTATATTCACTGTGACGCAGTTCAAGCTTTAGGTAAAATTGACCTTGATTTTAAGTCATCAGGACTAAACAGTATGGCGATTTCTTCACACAAAATTGGAGGTCCAGTTGGTGTTGGAGCTTTAATTTTAAAAGATCCTTTTGATGTTAATCCTATTATTCTTGGAGGTGGCCAAGAGAAAGGGCACAGGTCAGGCACTGAAAATCTCATAGGAATAGTTGGCTTTGGTGTAGCTGCAAGCTTAATTTCAAAAGACAGTAAAAATTATGTAATGCGCAACATAGGTGTTAGACAAAAACAATTTGAAGATTATTTAAAAGATAATTTAAAGGATATTAAAATTTTTGGAGAAAATGCTAAACGACTCCCAAATACTTCATGTATTTATATGCCAAACCTTAATGCTGATGCGCAAGTGATTGCTCTGGATTTAGAGGGGTTTGCTGTTTCTGCTGGTTCTGCTTGCTCATCAGGAAAGGTTAAATCTAGTCATGTATTAAAAGCTATGGGTGCTGAATGGGCTGCAAATAATTCTATAAGAGTGAGTAGTGGTTGGCAAAACAACAAAAATGATTTAGAAAAACTTGCCCACTCATATATTGAGTTGTACAAAAGATCAAACAAGTAAATTAAATGAGAAGTTAAATGCCTACAGTTATATTTGTTACATTAGATGGAAAAGAGCATGAAATAGAAGCAGAAGAGGGTGCTACTCTTATGGAAATAGGAAGAGACGCTAACTTAGGTATTGAAGGGACTTGTGGTGGAAGTTTGTCTTGTGCAACGTGTCACGTAGTCGTTGATCCTGAATGGTATGAAAAAACAGGCGAACCAGATGCTGATGAGGAGGATATGCTTGATCTGGCATTTGGGCTTGAAGAGACATCTCGGCTTGGCTGCCAAATTAGGATGGATGATAGTTTAAGTGGATTGAAAGTAAGAATACCTGAAGATTAATTTAATTTTTATTCTGATGTTGAAAAATAATATTTTAGGATTTAATCGCGATCCAAAGGATACAAAAGTTGTAGTTGCAATGTCGGGTGGCGTTGATTCATCCGTGACTGCGGGCCTTCTTGTTGAGGAAGGTTTTGATGTTATAGGGATAACTCTACAATTGTATGATTATGGCATGGCTATCCAAAAGAAAGGTGCATGCTGCGCTGGTTCAGACATCAATGATGCGAGAGAAGTTGCAAACCAATTGAATATTCCTCATTATGTTCTCGATTACGAATCCAAATTCAGAGATCAAGTCATTGATGATTTTGCAGATGAATATTTAGCGGGTAAAACGCCTATTCCATGTGTAAGATGTAATCAAACTGTGAAATTTACCGATTTATTTAAAATGGCCAAAAACTTAAATGCGGATGCATTGGCAACTGGTCACTATGTTCAAAGAGTAGTTGGAAAAAATGGAATTGAATTGCATAGAGGTGTAGACCCAGAAAAGGATCAATCTTATTTTCTTTTTGCAACTACTAAAGATCAGCTTGAATATCTAAGATTTCCTTTAGGTTCATTAAATAAAATTGAAACACGGAAAATTGCTGAAAGATTAAACTTAAAAGTAAAAAACAAACCAGACAGCCAAGATATATGTTTTGTTCCTAATGGAAAGTATTCAGATGTTGTAAGGCGCTTACGACCTGGCTCAATTGAACCTGGAAACATAACTTATTTAGATGGAAGTATTTTAGGAAGGCACAATGGAATTATAGACTATACCATAGGTCAAAGAAGGGGACTAGGTATAGGTGGTGTTTCTGACTTAGAAGAGGAAAGACTGTACGTAGTTGATATTAAAGTTCAAGATAATGAGGTTATTGTTGGCCCCAAAGAAGCTCTTAATGTTGATGAAATTCTTTTAAAGGAAATGAACTGGGTTAATAATAGTTTTCCAAGTGATAAAAAAATATTAGTTAAGCTCAGAAATACAGGCAAACTTATTCCAGCTGAAATGATCAAGATGAATGATAGAGTTACTTTGTATCCTACAAAACCCGTAGAGGGGGTTTCGCCAGGTCAAGCAGCAGTTATATTTGATGCAAATGATGAGAATAATGTGCTTGGTGGTGGGTGGATTGTTTCAACAGCTTCCAAATTACAAAAAAAATATAATCTTTCATCGAGTGCAGCATAATTTTTTACTCTTGACCAAAAGGCTTGTTGGATTTATTGACACAGATTATAACTATATTATGGCGGAGTAGCTCAGCAGGTTAGAGCAGCGGAATCATAATCCGCGTGTCGGGGGTTCAAGTCCCTCCTCCGCTACCATTCAATTTTCAATTTAAAAATAATAATAATGTTGCTTTTACTTATTTCATCCACTTTACTAAAGTAGATGAAATTGAAAGAACTTATTATTTATTTTTAGTTTGGAGCTAAATAAAATGAGAGAAACAGCTTTTTACTGGAATGAAAAATGTTTTTGGCATGGAGGTGGAAATTTTGCATTTACACAACCTGTTGGAGGTCTTGTACAACCTCTAGCGGCAGGTGGATTACCTGAAAGCCCTGAAACAAAAAGGCGTTTAAAAAATTTGATGGATGTTACCAGAATCACATCTGATCTTGTTATGAATTCAAGTGAACCTGCAAAAATGTCGGATCTCATCCGTGTTCATACAAAGGACTATCTTGAAAAATTTAAGGCTCTATCTGAGGCTGATGGTGGTTTGCTCGGATTGAGAACACCTTTTTCTAGGGATGGTTTTGATATAGCATCTTTATCAAGTGGGTTGGCTATGTCAGCTATTAAAGATATATTAAAAGGCAAATATAAAAACTCATACTCTTTATCAAGACCACCTGGGCATCATTGTTTACCTGATTTTCCAAATGGGTTTTGCTTGTTAGCTAATATAGCAATTGCAATTGAATCAGCTATCGCTGAAGGCTTGGGGAAAAAATTCTGTGTTATAGATTGGGATGTACATCATGGAAATGGAACAGAAGCAATTTTTTATGATAGAAGTGATGTTTTGACAATTTCAGTTCATCAAGATCGTAACTATCCTGTGGATACTGGTGCAGAAACTGACAGAGGAAAAGGAGAAGGTTTAGGAAATAACGTAAATTTACCTTTGCCAGCAGGATCAGGTCACAAGACATATTTGGATTTATTTGATCGAGTGATTGCACCACTAGTTGATGATTATAAACCAGATATTATAATTGTTGCTTGTGGATATGATGCAGCTATGATTGATCCTACTTCAAGTATGTTATGTTCTGCTGAAACATTCAGAATTTTAACGCGCAAAGCTCAAAATCTTGCCGATAAGAATTGTAATGGCAAATTGTCACTTATTCATGAGGGTGGTTACTCTGAAGTATATGTTCCATTTTGTGGGCATGCAGTTTTGGAGGAATTATCTGGAAGTTCAAAAATAGCCCCCGATCCATATGAAAAGCTATTTAAGTTAAGACAGCCAGGAGAAAGATTTCAAAACATGGCTAATGAATTGATAAATTATTGGGAAAAATTATTTTTGGTTTAATCATTCGTTTATTTTTTAAATATATAACAAAGATTTAGTTAGTAGAAAATGAAACAGAAACTATTTTTTATAGGTAAATAAAATTAGCTAATGTATTTTGTGAATATAGAGATTAATATTGTCATTGATTAAACTTTTTAAAATCAATTAACATATTGGGGCCAAAGTGTTTGTATCTAGTCAAACAGTGAACTTTTACGAAATAAACTGATTAACCGGAGTTATTATGACGTGCTCTGGTTATGTGAAAGGTCAAAAGACAAGCTGTAACAATGAGGGCTGTAAAATGAATTGTTTCCGGTCTCATAAGAACTGCTAAAGCCAAGACAAGACGTGTAAATATTTCCAACAAGCTTAGAGATTTTAGATCAAATTGTGCTAGCGCTGTTGCAACCAGATACAATGATACAATCAAACGTAATAACAACCAAGCTAACCCAAAAATATCGATACCATTTTCATATCCTGGGAGTGGAGCTTTTATTGGACTAGTTGGATCAATCAGTGCTTGATCGATCAATAGTAGTTCTGGGTAGAAAGCAAAAACGAAAGGAATCGTAAACATTACAATACCAGACCTAACTGAACTAAGACCTGTAGCCATTGGTTCTGCTTTGGTAATAGTCGAAGCTGCAAAGGCGGCAAGTGCTACTGGTGGAGTAATTGCTGATGCTACTGCAAAGTAGAAAATGAACATATGTGCAGTAAAAGTGGCGATGCCAAGTCCAACCAAAAGGGGCCCCATTAAAAGGGCAACATTAATATAAGCAGGTACCGCTGGCATTCCCATTCCCAAAAGAACTGCTAGCAACATTGTCATAAGTAGAGCAAAAAATTGAAATAAGACCGATCCTTCACCACCCAGGTCAAATGAAAGCAAAAATCGAAGCACATCAATAGCAACAAATTTTGAGAGTCCAGTGAAATTCAGACAAACATCAATCACAGTAACGGCAAGAAACATAAGATATAATGTTGCAATAGTTAGTCCTGATTCTGCTAAAGCATCCAAAAGTTTACCTGGCCTAGATCGGAAATCCTTATCAATAAAAAGTAATACTATTACAAGGGCTGCAGCCCACCAACCAGTCGCACCTGCATCTCCAGCAGCATTTTGAAAAATCTGTAAACCCCAAGGAAGAGAAATGACAGTGCAACGTCCATTTTCTAAAACTGTTTCAGCACCAAAGAGTGAGGCGAAAAATCCACATCCCACCATATCTTTTGGAGTAAGTAACAAAACCAATATTAAAAGTATTGGAAGTATAATCTGGCACAAATGCAAGACATCTTTACCACTTATTCTCATCTCATCAGTCAATGCACCAAAGGCATCAATGCCTTGTTTTCGTGATTGAAATGAAGCACTCAGAAATAAACATATAAAGTATGCCAGCGCTGGTAATGTTGCAGCAATGATTACATCTTTATAAGGAACTGCAGTCATAGCTGCAAGTATGAATGCAGCTACACCCATCACAGGGGGCATAATTGAACCACCTGATGAAGCTGCCGCTTCCATGCCACCTGCGAATACGCGAGAAAAACCTCTTTTGATCATCATCGGTATTGTAAGAACACCTGTAGATAGGACATTAACTACTGGTCCTCCTGTAATTGTACCAAACATAGCAGAGCTTACGATTGCCGCATGCGCTGGTCCACCGCGTAACTTTCGTGTCCACCGAAAAGCTAATTTAATTAGTGTTTGACCTCCAGCAGACTTTCCAAAAAGTGCTCCCAAAATAATATATGGAAAGACAACATTCATTATCACATGCATAAAGCGTCCAAGGAAACCAGATGCATTGTTTACTAATGCATCATGTACATTGGGAACTCCATCTAGAAAAGTACGGGGTTCACCACCTAATTTTGTCATTAAATATTTATTAATGTCATCAGGACCGTGAAAATACCAAACCATTACAGTCGCAATAGTATAGGTAGCTATACCAAGTGAAATGGCAACTAATGGGAAACCCCATACTTTGATGTTGTAACCCAGAAAAACGATCAGAGCAGACCCCATGATGGCAACAAGCCAAACCCCTGTTGTGGCAACACATTTTGGATCTTCTACAGTGTCAGGCTTTGGCAATCCCATCGTTTCAGCAAATTCAATTTCTGCCTTAAGTGTCTCTGCCATAATTCTAGCACGTTCACCACTCATCATATCGATCAAACACACACTATCTATTTCGATTAAATATGTTAGTGAAATAGCTGCAGCGGAAATAACAAGTGCAATATCCATAAATATTCCAAATAAAGCCTTGTTGGTATCTTTCCAAGCCCGCCACATTGAATGCTTTAAAGCAACTAATATCATCATCAATAAAAATACAATTGGATAAAACCATTCAGTAGGGAAGGATCTTGTTTTTAGTTTTTCGATACCTGTAATTCCGCGCCAAAGATCATCCCACCCAGGTATTAAAGGGGTACTGTTAATAACCCCCAAAGCTACAAAGATTAGGGCTAAAAAATAGACCAACCTATTTGGAAACTCTGTTTCAGGGGACTTTTGCTTTAAAGAATTTGACATTAAAAGCCTAAGCTTTAATAAAAATAGGCAACAATATCTGGGCTGCCTATTTCTTATTTAGCCTTATTTTGCCAAGGCACACTCATCTAACTTGAAACCTGCATCAATCCAAGCTCGTGATGCTCCAGGGTGATATTTAATTGGATTTTTACCACACATTCCTTGCATAGGCACATCAAATCCTACAGTTTTACCATAAGGTGCCTTTGCCATAAGCTCATCAAGAGTTTCTATGTAAGCTGATACAAGATTGTATACAAGTTGCTCATCCATATCTTTGTGGACAACATTGCCACCAATAGTAGCAAATGCTCTGAAGGTTCCATCTTCAGATTTAAAAGTCCAGTCATCTCCCATAGTTTCTTGTAGCGTTGCTAGATCCATGGTGACAGGTGCACTACCAGGTGCCTGCATATATTTTTGCATCGCTTCACTATCGTACGCAGCTTTTGGCATTGACCAACCTGTCATCTTTCCTGCAGCCGTAACAGATGTTAAACGTGAGCCAGGAAAAAGTTCAGGTAATACAATCGCATCTGGTTCGCCGCTCGTAACCAGCGTTGTTCCTTGACCCCAGTTGACCTGTAAGCCTTCGTAATCCTCACCATCTTTAAGTCCAGCAACAATTTGTATCATGCTTCGTGCGTTGGTAAGTGCACCACCACGTGGTGGCCCATTATATATTTTACGTCCCTTAAGGTCGTCCCATCCACCTATATTCTTAGCGTCATATGCGTAGAGTAGGAATATCCCAAGAGTGAATGGGTTGATTGCTCGAAGATTTCCAGCGAGTTCGGCTCCCTTCTCTTTTCCTAAAGACCCATAAGGTCCAACACCACGGCTCATAAGAAATGGAAGAATATATGGGGTTGCAGCAATATCTGTTTTACCCTCTGCAACATTCTGGATAGAGTTAGTCAATGTTTGACCATCAGCTAATTGAATGTTAGCAATCCCTTTGGTACCAGCAATTTCAGTCATGTGAGCTGGTGATAGATGTGTTGCACCACCAGGACTAGCTGTTTCTGCTGTAAGATTTACTTGCGCGTTTACAGAACCACTTAATAAAATTAAGCTAGCTAACGTGCCAATTAATATATTTTTGAACATTTTTCCCCCAATTTATAATTATATTTAATTAATGATATTCCGCTAAGTGTTATGTATTTGCTACAATAATGTCAACCAACATATATTATTTGTTTATCTAAATTAAATTTTTCTCGATAAGAGAAAATGCCAAAATAAAGTTCTTAAAAGCATAATTTCTTATTCTTAAAATAGTATATTTAGTTTTGTTAGATTTTATAGTGTGTGTGTAAAAATTAGACTAAAATGCACGATATTGAATTATTAATAAATTTAACTTAAAATTTTTACAGTAAAATACTTTTATTCTATAAGAAAAACAATTAATTCAAAACTATATATACTGTTGGTCATCCAATTATCTACGACATTCCATATTTACTTAAAGCATTTTTAAAATCTTCTAAGAATTCTTTGGATTTTGCTGCTGAAAAGTCTGATTCTAGATAACCTAAACTAAGTGTAATTGGCATTTCTTCGTATTCTTTAAAATGTTTTTTAGCTAATTTTGTATTTTCACGCTTATGTTCAATATATACTAAACACAATTGAAATATCTCATTTGTTCCATAATAGGAATAATTTAAGTTTTTATTATCGATAATAAATTGTTCAGCTTCATCTAACTTACCTAGGGCCAACAACGAATAAACATAATAGTATCTAACCCATGCAGGGTAATGTGGAGAAACTTTAAAAAGTTCCTCGTAAGTCAACTCAGCAATTTCAAATTTTTCACAATTTTGATTAATCCAGGCTGTCATTGCATATTCATGTGATACAGCTTTAGATTTTTTTTCACTCAAAATTTCATTCATCTTTTGTACTTTTAAACAAGCTTCTGAATAATTTCCAAGTAATCCTTCGTTACTAGACTCTAAAGCCATTGCATCAATAGAATTTATATCATGAGAAATTAGATGCTCTTTTGCAATTTCAAGACTTTTTGTTATGTCTGCTTTAAAATTTTCAGATAATCCTAAATATACTTTTTGCTGTAAAAGCCATCCCAGAAGTTTTTTAACACCATAATTATTTGGCTCTATTGTTAGCATTTCATCTATTAATTTCATGGCTTCATAATGCTTATTGGGTGTCCAAGAGACCATATTGGCATGGGCAAGAATAAACTTTTTATATACAGTAGGATTTTGTGATACACGTTGATCATAAGTGCTTGAATGATCCATAGTACTCATTTTTTCTAATGCCAAATCTACTATTTTGTCCTGATATTCAAAAATTTCATCTTCTGTGAGTTCATAAACTTCTGAAGATATAACTTCCTCATTAAAGAGGTCAGATATTTTTGATGAAATTCTTATCTTGTCACCTGAAACCTGGACAGTTGCCTCAATACTATAATTAATTGAATATTTTGATTTTAATTCAATATTAGTTATTTCATTTTTATCTATGAAATTTGCAGTTGTTTCTGGAACTACATCCAGCTGTGGATGTTGGGACAAAGAAGTCCCAAGATGAGTTGTAAAGCCAGAGGATACATAACTCAGATCGTCTCTTTTTGATAAGAATTTGAAAGGCTTTATCAATACTTTACGAATATCAGATTTAACCATTTCATCACTTGTTATTGAATTATCACTGTCAGTTAATTTCGAAAAGTAACTATAGTATAATAAGCTCCCACTAAGGACAGCTATTAAGGAAACAACTCCAGCAATCACTGGCAAATTAAATGAGGATTGAGATTTAATTTTCCTTTTTTGTGTATGGTCAAGAAGAATGTCATAAGCATGAAAGGTATTTTGTTTAACTTTTTGAACACCAAGATCGTTAAATGTAATTTTCATTTTGGGAACGACAAGATCGTACACACTTTTGGAAATTGTAATGCCAGATGGCTGAGCTAAAGCTTCAAGTCTAGCGGCAATATTTACTCCATCACCAAGCAAGTTTTTATCCTTCATGACGACATCACCCATGTTAATGCCTAAACGAAACTCCAATTTCACTTGTGTCTTTTGATCTTTATTTCTTTTAGTAACTTCGTTCTGAAAATCAACACCACATTCTACAGCATTCACTGCACTAGGGAATTCTGCCAAGACAGAATCTCCAGCTGTATTAAAAATTATTCCATTATACTTTTTCAATAGCTGGTTTAGTATTTTTTCACATTCTGCATATGCTACGAATGTAGCATTTTCATCTTTTTCCATGTGTTTGCTGTAGCCAACAACATCAAGAACAAATATTACTGCTATTTTACGATTTATTTCATTGGTAGACATGAGGGTTATTATTAATAAGTTAAATTTAAAGACATTAATTATTTTTTAATCAATTATTATCACTTAATAAACAAAAATTATTTAATGAGAGTTTAATTTGGAGAAAAACATACAAGTTATTCCTCCTTAAAAATAATTTGTTGTCATAGTAATTAACGTATGATGTTAATGAAACTACTATAATATTTTGGAGAAAATAAAATGCCAATTATTGACTGGACAAATTTCACGCCAATTAACTCTTTGCTTGGAGGTATATGTATTGGTTTAGCAGCAACCATTTTACTTTTCGCAAATGGAAGAATTATGGGCATTTCAGGAATTTTGGGTGATATAATTTCATTTAAAGAAAAAGATCAAATTAGCTGGCGAATTGTATTTGTTATAGGAGTTTTAACAGGCCCTTTTCTATATTTAATGATATTTGAAAATTTTAAATCAGAAATGGTTGCAGATAGAACTCTGTTGATTCAAGCTGGTCTCCTAGTTGGTCTTGGAACTTCAATTGGCAGCGGTTGTACTTCGGGCCATGGAATTTGTGGAATCTCAAGACTTTCTATTCGCTCAATTGTTGCAACTTTTATTTTTGTAGTTTCTGGAGTTGTAACTGTTTATTTTATTGGAAGGTAAGCCATGATAAATTTGATAACAACGTGTTTCTCAGGAATTTTATTTGGTTTTGGTTTAGCTTTATCAGGAATGCTTGATCCTTCAAAAGTGCAAGCTTTTTTGGATATTACAGGTAATTGGGATCCATCTCTAATGTTTGTAATGGTTGGCGGAATTATTATTACATTTATTGGTTATTATCTTATTTTAAAAAGGCCGTCACCTTTGTTTAGTAATATTTTTCATATTCCTGTTCATAAACATTTTGATAAAAACTTGATTGGTGGATCTGCTTTATTTGGGATTGGTTGGGGTTTAGGAGGATTATGCCCGGGTCCTGCACTTGGCATTTTAAGTTATAATTTTATTCCGGGACTCATTTTTATGAGTGCAATGTTGATAGGCCTCTTTATTGGTAGAAAATTTAAGAAGTGAATTTTAAGATTTTTTAACCAAGAAATTTTGGAGAATTTTAATGTTAATTAATATCACCATACAGACATTCAAAACTGAAAATGAATTGGAATTGAGTTTGACTAAATGGGATGCTGTAAAAGATAAATTTATGCCTTCATTTAAAGAAAAGGGTTTAAAAAGATACACTATAACTCGAATATGGAATAAAAAAGAACAATTTCAGCTTGGCCATATATTTGAGTATTTAAATGAGGACGCTATGAAAAGTTGTATGCCTATTTGGAGTGACATTGAAAAACAATTTAAAGATAAAATTGAAAATATAACAATTGGATATCGAGGTATTCTAATTGACGAATTTGATTTTAGAGATAAATAAAAAGTATGTTTGCATTAGATTTGATGAAATTCTTTAAAAAATTAAAAATTAACAAAGAAAAAAAAATTAGATTAAGGGATATGAAAAAGAACCCCTACAAAAGAGTTGATAGCGAAAAAATGACTGACATTGAAAAGATGGACAAAGGCTTTAACGGAAAGACATTTGTTATTAATGGAATTGAAATAGATTTTTGAGATTAAATTTTATTTTAAATGCGAAAATTTTTCAAATAAAAACACATATCAAACAACATGAATTTTTTTATCTACTAAAATCTGTAAATATGTAAAATATTGAATATGACTACTTAAAATGATCAAATTTTCAAAAAAATATATATTTTCATTAAAAATATTTCTAATTATTTGTATGCTAAGTAATCCATTAATAGGCTATGCACTGACTATTAAAAGTGGACAAGTTTTTTCCTCAGATGGTAAGGTTTATGATTTTGCTTCTCCAGAAGAGAAGAAATTATTGATTAAAAAATCCAAAACTGAAGGTAAATCAATTGGAGTTAAAAATAGGAGCCTATTTCTTATAATCAAGGAAGAAATTTTACATATTCCAATTGATGAAATAATTTGGTCATCTGAAAGCCAAATGGCCAATTTATTGGAAAAGAAGGTAGGCATCTTTTTTAAAGATAATGACTTTGATGAAAATGAGAATATTATAAAAGATAAATTGGTTTTAAGTGCAAAGAAATTAAAGCAACTTCATATATTGAATAAACTTGAAAATAAAATTTCAAAACGAAATTTAAAAGGTAATTTTGTTAAGTTTTATTTTATATTTTAAATAATTAATTTTAGAGATTACTGTAAATAAAAACTTTTTTTCTTTTCGTTTGCAATTAATCCACAAATACAAATTACTAAAACACCAACAAATTCATAGACAGTCACTGTTTCATAAAACAGGAAATAGCCTGCACAAAGTGCAAATAAAATGCGTATATATGGGAATGGTGCTAAAGCTGAAACCTCACCAAATCTATATGCCTCTACTGTCAAAAGCATACCAAAAGTACCTAGTGATGCTGCTAGAATAAGAAGAAATAAATCGTTTATACTAATAAATGTCCATTCAATTATCGTATTAGGTATACTTCCTATAGTTGCAACTAAACCTATCCAAAACATAATGGTTGCTGTATGCTCTGTTTTTGCTAATATACGGTTCTGAAAAATTAATACTGCTGCAGCAAACGCTGAACCTAACCCCATTAACACCCCACTATCAATTGAAAAGCTATTGATGCCACTAGCAATAAGAACTCCTATAAAACCAAAAATTGTTAAAAAACTTCTCTTATAACCAATTTTTTCATTCAATATGAAAGGAGCCATGGCTACTGCAAATAGCGAAGTTGTAAAAGTCAAAGTTGATGCAAGAGCCAAGTCTAACTTTTTAAAACTCAAATAGTAAAGCCACCAACAAATCAAACTTGTGACACCTCTACTAATAAGTAATTTCCACCTGGTTGATTTGAAATTAACTTTAGGTAATAGAAAAATCCAAATGCTTACGATAAAAAGTTGTAAAATAGATCTAAAAAAAATAATAAGTGAAAAAGGAACTTCAGGACTTAAATATCTAAGAACTGTAACGTCAACGGTAAAAACCAAAGCTGCTAAAACAAGAAGTATTGCTCCATAACGGTTATCAATAATTTCAATATTGCTCATTTTAATCGATACGGAGTATAATCATTTATATCTGTATTTTGTATTTCCCTAAAAATCTTTACCCATGCTTTAAGTCCATCTGTAATTGAACTTTTCCGAAAAAATTCATTTGGTGCATGAAAATTTTCATCAGATAATGCGAAAGAAAACATTACGGTATCAATTCCAAGAATGCGATGGACTATTTCGGTTAAAGGTAGAGAAGCGCCGATTCTAACTTTAAAAGGTTGTTGCCCTGTAGTTGCTTCCAGTGCATTTGATGCAGCTTTTAGTAAAGGATGATTTTCTGGAACTGTGTAAGCTCCGGAGGAACCGCGTTGATCACTAATAACCAATTTGGATCCAGCTGGTATTTTTGACTTCAGATAATTTATAACTAAATTCTGTGTCTCTTCGGGGTCTTGCCTGTCTACAAGACGCATTGTTATTTTAGCATAAGCTTCATTTGCAATTACTGTTTTTGACCCTTCTCCAGTATAACCTCCCCACATTCCATTTACATCTAAAGATGGACGGTACCAAAGATTTTCCAATGATGTGAAATCTTTTTCACCAAGTGGGATTGCCTCCAAATCTTTGAAAAGTTGGTTGCTATTAGGTATTAGAGAAATTTCATCTTTTTGTGATCTTGTTATGGGTAATACACTATCGTAAAACCCTGGGATCATTATACGTCCCTCATGATTGTGTAAACTAGAAATCAATTTTGCCATTTCGTGAAGTGCATTAGCAACAATACCTCCGTATCTACCAGAGTGAAGGTCCTTTGACGCTGTTGTAAGTTTCATTTGAAAGCCTGTATTACCTCTTGAGCCAACATTCAACGCAACTAAATCATGTCGCCATCTAGCGCCATCAGCTGACAAAACTGCATCGGCAGAAAGTAATGAACTATATTTTTCTAAGATTATTGGAAGGGAAGGGGAACCTGTTTCTTCCTCGCCTTCAATAATTAATTTCAAATTAAATGGAAGCTTCCCTTCTACTTTAATAAATGCCGATATAGTTTCCAATGCAATCATCATTGGGCCTTTATCATCTGAAATTCCTCTTCCATATAAACGGTCTTTCTTTTCAGTCACTTCAAAAGGAGGTGTTTGCCATTTATCAAGAGGATCTGGCGGTTGCACATCATAATGTGCATAAATAATTATTGTTGGTTTTTTAGGAGCATCTAATCTTTCAGCGTATATTACAGGTTGGCCACTCCCTTTTGATACCTCCAAACGTCTTAAATTTTTAAAACCCATTTCATCAAGCCAAGTTTCAATGTATTTACGAGCACTTTCCATACCTTGAAACATTTTTGGGTCTGCTCCTACTGAGGGACAAGAAACTAGTTTTTTTAATTTCTCAATTAGGGCTGTTTTTTTTTCTAAAGCATATAAAAATACTTTATCTTCCATTTTCATTCCTTTAACTAATGCCGCCATCTACACTTAAAATTTGTCCCGTAATCCAATCAGCTTCCTCAGAGGAAAGAAATGATACAGCTGAGGCTATATCCTCAGGTTTACCGAGACGCCTCATATGAATTTTCTCAATTAACTGTTTTTGGCCTTTTGCTCCGTAGGCTTCCCATTGACTTAATGTTGATGGGTTTGAGAGAATAAAGCCAGGCGCGACTGAATTAACAGTAATTCCAAATCTGCCAAGTTCTAAGCTCAATTGTTTAGTGAGACCTACTAAAGAATGCTTTGCTGCAGTGTATGCATGAATACCTGTAAGGCTTGGTCTAAGACCAGCACCAGAGCTAATTGTTACTATTCTCCCCCAACCTTTCTTTTTCATGGAAGGAACCACTGATTGGCTTAAAAATAATGCAGAATTAAGATTTGCTTTAAAAATATCTTCCCAATCTGAAGGTATAATTTTTTCTAATGAAGTACCTTTTTGATTGCAAACTCCTCCGGCCGCATTTACCAATACGTCAACATCGCCATACTCTCTCACGAGATTTGTATGTAGTTCCTTAACTGAATTAGAGTTTCCTAAATCTGACGAAATTGAAGGTAAACCAAGATCACTTGAAATTTTTTGAAGTGTTTTCCCAGGAAGATCTGTTATAATTACTTTCATGCCGTCCTTTGATAATCTTGAAGCAATTGCAGACCCTATTCCGCCTATGACTCCAGTAACTAATGCTATTGGAACTGACATCATGTTAATTTTGTTAATTCATGAAAAGTATTAACTGACATTTTTTTATTGCCCTCCTCGATGTCATGAATTAGCTCTATAAGCCGTGATAATAAAGGTGTATTAATGTTATGTTCAGATGCAATTTGAACTATTACACCAAGTTGCTGATCGACCTCAGTTTTTCTTTTACGCACTGCTAAATCACGATATATACCAGTATGAGTTTTAGCTGTTTTAGAGTTAAATGCTGCTAAGTCTGCTATACTCTTTTTAGCAGCTACATTTTTTGCATTTGGCATAAAAGATTTTGGTTCAAAACCATTAAATGGCTTTGGGTCAATATTCTCAGCAACAGCAGTAGCCATAACTTCTTTAGCCAATCCAATTAAAGCTTTTTCCCTTTTTGGATCCGAAAAATTTTCTGCCATACTATCTGACGTCAAAGCAGTTGCAAAAAGCATAGCTCCGTAACCCATTTTGCCCCATAAGTAACCCCAGATATTTTTTGTCAAGACTGCATTTGGTTCAAATAATTTAAGCATTTGATGTATTTTTTCTGTTCTAGGTTTTATTGAGTTGTCAATTTCACCAACTACAACCGCTCCACGGTTGCCAAATAGAATTTTTCCAGGTCCTAACCAGTCTGCTCCATAATTAACAAAAGAACCGATTGTTCTTGAAGGGCCTGCAAGATTTGATATTAATCTCTCATTTAGGCCATTTTGAGCCGAGATTATAAATCCACTTTCATTTAGATGGGGAAGAATTGATTTTACAGCTTTTTCAGTATCTTGTGCTTTGACGGCAAGAAATACATAATTATACTTTCCTTTTAACTCACTAGGAGTAAAGCATTCAATTTTTTGGCAAAAGTTTTCAACAGGGCCTTCAATCTTTAATCCATTCGCTCTGCATTCAAGAACATGTTCTTGAACAATATCAACCATGATTACATCAAGCCCTACTCTTGCCCAATAGGCACCTAGAATGCCTCCTATTGCTCCAGCTCCCCATATAAGGACTTTTTCATCTATCATTTAGAGTTTTGGCCATGGTGCGTCCATGGCTTCCCGAGTTTCAGAAACACCTATTTCCCATAACTTCATCATGCTATTATCGTCTATTTGCCATGAACCTCCTAAAGATCCATCACCTAGCATCTCTTTTACTTTACTTGGAGTAGCCGATTTCATTAACTCTATTTCAACAACTTTTTTTTCCCCAGTAGGTGCAGGAGCATGAGAAAGTCTTGTCCATGGAAAATTTTCCATCCAATTTGCATGAGATCCGTTTTTACCAATACTCTGAACTTTGGCCCATGTTTTTGGTGCATTCCACCAATTATAGAATTTTATAGATACATCATTGTATTCGGACATAAGTTCTTGTGATAATGCTCCGACAGGATTGTTTCCTCCATGGCCATTGACGATAAGAATCTTTCTAAATCCTGATTTATACATAGAACAAATACAATCTCTAATTACAGCAAGCAATGTTTCAACACGTAAACTAATTGTTCCTGGATAGGATGAAAAATATGGTGCTAAGCCATATGGCATTACTGGGAAAACTGGTATATTTAATGGCTCCGCTGCTTCAATTGCAATTTTTTCAGCTAATATCATGTCAACACAAACTGATAATTGTGAATGCTGTTCAGTAGATCCAATTGGCAAA
>CABYVI010000010.1 GCA_902522415.1 uncultured SAR116 cluster alpha proteobacterium
TCTACTGAAATTCAAATAACGCTGAATTTGGAACAGGATCAAACCATTACTTCTGACATGCTAAGTCTACTGAAAGTCAATAATGCCTCTCTTGATTTTAGTGGTAGTGGAAATGCTACTGTTACAATGGGCGGAACAACAGGTGATATCAAGGCTTTTATAAATGTCACGGGCCTAGACACAGGTACTGAAATACACGTTAACTTTGGGGATAATAATAGTACAATTAATTCATCCTATACTGGTTTCAGTTGGAGTGGAGAACTTAACACTAACTATGATAACGGAACTCTTGAAGCACAATTTACATTTAATACTGGAGACGGACAACCTGCAGTGCCAACTGAGGCTGATATCAAGAGTAACTTTATAGTCAAAGAAGATGTTTCAAATGTAACACTTGATTTTACTCCTAGTACTGGTAACGCGACGTATCAACAAATTTCAGGTAATGAAGTTAAGGTCACTGTTACAGGTCTTAACAATAATACCATAATTGAGACAACCCTGGGACAAGCTACGCATACTAATAATGTAAGTAATGTATTTGATATAGCTTCTAATGGACTGTTTACTGGTTCTGCTCCAGGATTTTACGCAATTATGCAAACTCAAGGCTATGAGACATATAGCAATCCAACTGACGACCAATTCAGCGTAGTTAGGGTGGAAGCAAATGGATCAGGTACTGGATGGGTATCATCAGATAATCAAGCAGATTTAGGTAGTTTGAAACAAATTTCATCTGAAGTTATTGGTCCTATCTTGAGAGACAGCAATGGAGATTATATACATACTCAGATGCCTGGAAACTCATATCATGAACACAGTGATCCAGTAGAATTGGTTGTGACTGTGGGTGCTGATGAAAATGGAGTATCTAAGTATCTTATCAATGGTGATCTCTATCCTGAACTTTCCTTTGAATTCGGTAGAACCTATGAATTTGATGTGACAGCAGTGCCAGCAGGCCATCCTTTTGTTCTCTCTACAACCGAAGGTGGTTCTGCTTATTCAGGCGCTACAATAAATGGCAATAAAATTTCAATTGACGTTTCACCAAGTACGCCTGATCTTTACTATTACTGTAGTAATCATAATGGAATGGGGAATGAGATTTCTACTGTTCCATTTGGTATGCCCGAAAGCATAGAAGACATGGTAGGACTAATGAAAAATCTATATGAAGCAGCGGATAGTGATCCTGGTCAAGCAGGTGTGCAAATAGCAGATATGGATACTCTAAAAGGTATATTAGAAAATGCCGCCATAAATGGCTCTGGGGATGGATCAATACAAGGATTATCTGAAATACTTAATAATTTAGATCCAACAACTGATTTAGATCCAGGAACAGCAGGCGATCAAACACTACAAAATATTGTTTCACAAGAAGTTGCTCAAGGAATGACAGAATTTAGTAACCAAACACCAGGAGCCTCTGGAAATAAGACAATTGATGAAATTTTCAAAGAATCAATTGAAGATACAATTGATGAATTAGAAACACATATTCCGGAAGCATTTTCAGGATCTTAAAAAATAATAAAAATAAGCACTCATTATACTAAATAGTGAGTGCTTATTTTTTGTACTAAATTGTTGGATGTTTTATGTTCAATGATATTACATTTCGCCAGTCAGACATTATCAATTTAATTAGGTTTCACTCTTGAAGCCTTATTTCCAGTTGTAACTTTCCATTGTCATTAATGATGGTATTAGTTATAACACTTTCTCTCACAAAAGCAGCGAAGTTCATCATATCAGAATAGCCATTAAAGACAGTGATGGTTCGATTACGATAATCTACTGACAAGATACTGCCAACTGCATTAATATCAAGGAATTACCTTCAGTCTTATCTTTGACAAAAACAGCTATCATGGGCAACCTTATTATTGGTAGGTAAGATGTTCATGCATGTATCACTATTAATAAACACAAATCGTATACTTGCTCTTTTTACTTAAAATAGATTGATAATACATAAAATATAATTAATATTTCATGTAATTATAATCACATTTTTTTTGTTTATTTCATTATACGATTTTGATGTTTTTATTTTTTTTAAAATAGGGCATGATGGTTAGTATTATGACGCCAACAGTAACAATTGTAACCCTTTTAACAGATAGAAGAGAATTCCTTCCTTTGTTAAAAGCGTGTATAAACAATCAAAATTACGATAAAAGCAAGTTGGAATGGGTTATACTTGATGACGGAGAGAATAGTAATTTAGATTTTGATAACTGTTCAGTAAAACCGCTCTATTTCCATTGTTCAGAAAAGCTTACAATTGGCAGAAAAAGGAATATTGCATGCCGAATAGCTACTGGTGAATTTATTACTTTCTTTGATGATGATGATATCCATTACCCTACTAGGGTAACAGCTGGTGTGGAAACATTAACAAAAAGAGGGCAAAGGTATATTTGTGGTAGTACGAAGTTAGATATTGCTGATTTTTCTACTGGTAAAATCTATAGGTCTGGTCCTTTTGCTAAGAACCATGCAACTGCAGGTACATTTTTTTTTAGGAAACAGTTTTTATCTATGTCATCTTTTAGAGATAGTGATCGCGCTGGAGAAGAAGCAAATTTTTTGAAAAATTATCAAACACCAATGGAGCAAATAAAACCAGAACACACAATAATATGTTTAGCACACAGTAAAAATACTATTTCAAAAAAAAGATTTTTCAAGGATGAAAGATTGGTAGGGACATTAGATGAAAAAAAATTACCAGATGAAATTACAGATAATCTAAAAGAATTAAAAAAAATACTATGATTATTGAATAGTAGTAAATAATGAGTTTAAAGTTTTAGAGTTCAAACAATTATGATACGTTAATAATTTAAGATTATATATTAAAAATGGAGGATTAAATGAACCAAATTTTTATTGATTCAATTTCTAATGTGAGAATGGTAGTAGGTACCATTAGAATGGACGTTATGAATATAACTGGGCAGACCGACGATAAAAAACTGCAGGTTGAAAAACGCTCTGAAATAGTAATGACATCGGCAGCATTTCAGCAGATGCTTAGAACATTAAAGGAAGTTGAAGAAAAGCTTAAAGATCAATTAGAACAACAACAAAAACAAGTAGCTTCAAAAAAGAAGAAATAAAATCATTATTTAACTTAAAGTTGTTAATCTACTGAAACGTAAATTCAGATAATTCCCTGCAAACAGATAAGTTATTTGATTTTGTAAGTACATTTGATAAAATTTCTTCTAATTCTTGGTCTGAACGAAAAAAATCATGATGAAAAATTAGCACTTTTGAGTTTTTAAGTTTTTTTGCTAAGTCAATTACTTGTTGATAACTTAAATGCCCCCATCCTATCCTTTGTTTAAGCTCTTTGTCTGTATAAGAGCTGTCAATAAATATATATTGAGTATTCTTGGAGAACATAGCTATATCTTCAATTGTAGTAGTTTGCTCAGCTTCAACATCAGATGCATATACAAAGTCAAAGTTATTACTATACATGCGAAAAGCTGTATTCAAGCCTGGATGAGGCAATGACATGGTTTTACATTTAATATTATTTTTTAAATTGATTTCTTCACCAACTTTAAACTCTATAAAATTTGTATTTTCACTAAATATAGATCTATCCATTGGAAACAAAGGTGGTGACAAAAACTTATCTAAGGCTTTTATTCCAGCTTCATTATTAAGAACTGGAAGATAAATATTTATTTTTATTTCTTTATTAAATAGGGGTGCAAAAAAAGGAAGGCCTAATATATGATCAAAATGATAATGCCCAATAAAAATATCTATCGGTCTTTTATCATTATCAGCAATAATTTTTTGACCAAGTTTTGCTATACCTGTTCCAGCGTCAAAAACAAAATTTTTGTTTTCAGTTTCTAAATGAACACAGCATGTTGCATGCCCAAATTTAGAATATTCACTTCCAGAAGCAGGAAGTCCACCCCGTGCACCCCAAACAATAAGTTTATTTTCAAATGTTCTAATCAAATTAGAAATCCAATAATATCTTTGTTTATATCAATAATTCCAATTTATTATAAAGTAATTAACAAAATTAAACTATATATTTCTATTTTTATAAAATTTTACATTTTAAGCGGATCATTTTATTAAAATTTTATATTAAATTTAGGAGATTTTCTTTTAATGATTGATAGAAAAAAAATTAATCTTATTTATCCATTCTAATCCAGATATTGTGTCTTTTTTAGGATTGTATTCACAACCTATAAAGCCATTATAATTTAATTTCTCAATTACCTTAAAGATATATTGATAATCTAACTCACTTTGGTCAGGCTCATTCCTATCAGGTATTCCAGCAATTTGTATGTGTCCGATGTAAGGTAGAAATTTTTCTAAGTATTTAGTGACATCACCTCTAATAATTTGATGATGATAAATATCAAAAAGTAATTTTATATTTTCTCTTTTAACTTCATCGATTATTTCTATCGCAAGATCAGTTGATGAAAGAAAATATTTTGGAATATTCCTCTGATTTATTGGTTCAATAAGTAAATCAATGTTATTACTTTCAAATTGATTGCAAGCCCATTGAAGATTTTCTATGTATGTATCTCTACAGGTTAGATCATTTTTTGAACTTTGAATCCCTGACATAACATGTATCTTTTTACATTTAATAATTTTAGCATACTCAATCGATTGGATAATAGTTCTTTGAAATTCTTTTTTTCTATTACGCAAGCACGCAAGGCCTCGGTCACCATTTTTAAAATTTCCCGGTAATGAATTAAAAACGCTTAGATCAAGATTAAACTCATCTAATTTTCCTTTTATTGTCTCTGGACTAAATTCGTAAGGAAACTGAAATTCAACAGCTTGAAAATCATTTTTACTAGCCTTCCCAAATCTTTCAAGGAAAGGACTCTCAGTGAACAGTAATGAAATATTAGCGGATAGATTTAACATTATAAATTAACTATAATTTACATTTTAGATAATTTGAATTGTAAAAAATTATTTCATCTGAAATATTATTAATACTTTTAATTAATTATTTATATAAAGATAAATTAATGACTAAATTATGCATAATTGGGGCTGGAAGTACAGAGTTTACAAAGAGAATAGTGACAGACTTACTTTTAATGAATGAATTTAAATCTCTTGAATTATCTTTAATGGATATTGATCCTGAAAGGCTTAAAGTTTCTGAAATTGTTATAAAAGCATTAGCTGACCAATTAAATGCTAATCCAAAAATTTCATCTCATTTAGATAGAAATGAAGCTTTGAAAGGAGCTGACTTTGTACAAACTTCTATTCAAGTAGGAGGTTACAAACCTTCAACTGTTATTGACTTTGAAATTCCAAAAAAATATGGGTTGAGGCAAACAATAGCAGATACACTTGGAATAGGTGGTATAATGCGTGGCTTAAGAACTATTCCAGTTCTTGAAGATATCTGTCATTCCATAGAAAATATTTGCCCAGATGCTATTTGGCTTCAATATGTTAACCCTATGGCAATGAATATGATGGCTATAAATATGATAGCACCCGAAGTTCAAGCTGTCGGTTTATGCCACTCTGTTCAGGGAACAGCAGAAATGCTCGCCAATGATCTAGGAGAAAATATTAATGATATTGAGTATTCTTGTTCTGGTATAAATCATATGGCCTTCTATACAAAATTTGAAAAAAAATCATTAAATGGTGAAAATACTGATCTTTACCCAAAGCTTAAAAAATTAGCTGATAAAGTGATAAGTGGAACTCACTTATCTTCAAGATCTCAAAATGCTGAAATTCATGGTCGAGCTTTATCTGAAAAAGTGAGGTATGAAACACTAAGAAGGTTAGGGTATTTTGTAACTGAAAGTTCAGAGCATTTCTCAGAGTATGTTCCTTGGTTTATTAAGCAAGGCAGAGACGATTTAATTAAGAAGTATAATATTCCATTAGATGAATATATTGATCGTTGCGAAGCATCAGTTAAACAATGGAAAAATTTTGCAAACGCTTTAGAGAAGGAGTCTAAATTAGAAACATATAAATCAAATGAATATGCTTCCGAAATTATGAAAGCAAAAGTATTGGGTGAGTCAACAATTATATACGGGAACGTTTCAAACCAAGAAAATTTAATCCCAAATCTTCCAATGGAGTGCTGTGTTGAAGTGCCCTGCATTATTGATAAAAATGGAATTCAGCCACAAAAAGTTCAAGCTTTACCCCTTCATTTGGTTTCACTTATTCAAACTAACATTAATGTTCAGAGATTAACTGTAGATGCTATTATGAATAAAAAAAGAGAAAGTGTTTATCACGCAGCTATGCTTGATCCACTTACATCAGCACAACTTTCAATAGATGAGATATGGTCTTTAGTTGATGAGTTAATTGAAGCACATGGTTCTTATATTCCATCTTTGGATTAAATATTTGGGTTCAATTCTTTTGTTTGTTTTGGAAGCAAAATAGATGAAAAAACTACTCCTATTGCAATTACGCTTGCAAAGGTAAAAACTGTTTTTAGATCATAGCCTGCTTTCAATAATTGGCTCGTGATAGGCAGTACTGCTGCTCCAATACATAAGTTCAATAAAAATTTAGCACTTAAAATTCTTGATCTCCAATGATCAGGTACATACCTAACCAAAATTGTATCGGTAATTGGTATCTGACCAAAAACAAAACACATGGCAGCTATGGATAGAAAAAATAATGTTAAGTTTTCAAAATGAGATGCTAGATAAATAAAAACCACTTGTCCTAAAGCTATCCAGAACATTACTAGTCTAGGAGAGACTCTATCAATCAACCATCCTATAGCAACTTGAGCAAAAGATGCAAAGGCATAAACAACACCAGCAAGAATTCCAGTTATTGCAACATTTGTAGATACTGATTGCATATGAAGTTCAAAATATCTAGGAAGAAGAAAGCTCATAGCGCCAAATAAAAACCCACCTGATGCAGTTGAAAGAGCTAATGCAAAAAGTGCTTGCTGCCATTGTGGAGTAAAACCAACTGATCTTTGCTCTTCCCTTTTGCTATTTTGTTGTTTTTCTTCATTATCGTCGATATTTAAGAAAAATAATATTCCAAAGAGTATACAAAATAAACCTGGGACTAAAAAAGTTAATTTCCAATCACCGTAATAAAGAAGAATACCTGTTACTATAGGAGCTATAGCAATTCCCATATTGCCCCAAACACCATTGATACCTAGACGCATTCCAACCAAACCAGGTCTTTGTAAAAGCATTGCAATGCCAACAGGGTGATAAATTGAAGCAAATAAACCTATTAATCCAAGACATATAGCTAGTTGAAATGGAGAAGATGAAAACGATGCAATGATTGCTGATATACCTATGCCGAAGTGGTAAGTTATCATTAGTGGCATTCGACCAAATTTATCTGATAAAAAGCCTGCTAATGGAGCTGTTGCCCCAAATAGAACCATCCCAAGTGTTCCAAATACAATCATTTCATCATATTGTAATCCGAAATATCGTCCTCCATCGTATGCAGCTTTAGCAAAAATCAACATCATGAAATGATCCAGTAAATGACCAATATTCAAAAATATATCAGGTACTGAAGCATTTTTAGATTTTGTGAACATTATTCAAAATAACATTTCGATTAAATTATATCTACCAAAGATAAGTTTCTAAAATCTGTTTTTAAAAATTTAAAAATTTTCTTTGAACTATCTCTCTCTGTTAAAAACACACAACACCCTCCAAAACCAGCACCAGTCAATCTTCCACCAGTAATATTCAATAGTTTTGCTTTTTTAATAATATTATCCAAAAGTTCAGAGGAAACCTCGTAATCATTTGATAAACTAATATGACTTTCATACATTTTACTTCCAAATGTTGTGTTGTCATTATTCTGAAGTGCATTTAAACAAGTTTGCACTCTATCATTTTCAGAAATTACATGTCTTGCTCTTTTTAATAATTTGCCTCTAAGTTTATTTAGCATTGTGAATTTAGCATCTCTTAAATTATCAATATTTAAAATTTTTGACGCTTCCTCGCACTCTTTTCTTCTCTCATTATAAAGGCTGCTTGAGAGAGATCTGTTGCTTCCAGAATGAATAATTAAAAATTCAAAGTTTGAGAAAAGAGAGAGATTAATAGTCTTTTCATATTTGGTATCAAAGAACATTGCTTTATTCATTATACCTTTTGCAACAACCATTTGGTCCATGAGACCACATAAGGTTCCTATAAAATTATGTTCAATTTTTTGGGCTAATTTTGCTAATTTAATTTCACTTAAACTCTGATTTTCAATTTTATTTATTGCTCTTAATAATGCTATTTCGAGAGCGGCCGATGATGATACACCTGAGCCTGATGGCAAATTTGAAGTAACAGCTACTTGAATTCCTTTCTCTAATTTTTTAGAGCAATTTGGAAATTCTTCATAAAAAACCTTTATGGCTCCTTTAATAAAATCTAACCATGATCCGTCAACATTGGAATTAATTTCTGATTTTGTTTCTTTAAATAATTCTGTTTTGCCTTCTATAAAACCTGTTCTAGTTTTTCTAATACTGACTTCTATTCCTAAGGACAACGGTGTCGGCATCACAAAACCTGAATTATAGTCAGTATGATCGCCTATTAAATTAACTCTACCTGAAGCAAAAGCAGTACTTTCAGGTTCATTTCTAAAAAAATCTTCAAATAAATCTATTGATGAATTAATCAATTTTTATGCTCTTTAAATCTAAAGCGGCAACTTCAGGCACAATATCTGATATCATTAGACCAGAAATTTGCTCTATTCCCGCTAAAAACTTTAGTTTATTTTTATCTCTTTTCATAGGCTGAAGAGCAATATAATGATGGAAACTACCTTCAAAACCTCTTGGAGGAAAATGGACTGCCATAGTGTAAGGCATTGGTTTATCAAAAAGTGTATCTAATCGTTTTATTGAGGATATCAACTGGTTAGCAATTGAATTAATTTCTATATCAGACAGTTGGTTTATAGAATCAACCTTTTTAAAAGGTGCAATCCAGACTTCATATGGATACCTTGCAAATGGAGGAACAAACGAAATGGCATAATCATCATTTGAGATTTTGAGTTCTTCAGAAATTGATTTTACTAAGTTATTTACTATATTATTTTCTTTTTGGTTTATTGCTTGTCGATTAATAATTTCAGGTATCATGGACATAGCATAAATTTGTCCATGTGGATGTTCTAACGTTACTCCTATCTCCTCACCTTTGTTTTCAAAAGGTAGAACGTATTTAATTTGTTTGTCTTGCATTAGATGTATATAACGTTCACTCCAGACTTTCATTAGAAGAGAAACTTGTTCAATGCTCAATAATTTTAAGCTTGCATTGTGATCCGATGTATACGATACGACTTCGCATCTTCCGTATGCTTGTTCATTAAATATCCCATCAATTTTTGTAATATTTTGTGGAATAATACTAAGGGTGGAAAATCTATTATCAAAAACTGCAATTTCATAGTCTGTAACAGGGATGTCAGTAACAGTCTTACCTCTAACACTTGCACAAAGAGGGCAATTATTTTCACTTGGAAGAAAAGTTCTTGATTGTCTAATTGGAGAATAGAAAACCCATTCATTTCTTAAAGAATTCCATCTCATATGCTGACCTTTTTGGTCAACTGAAGATAACCCTTTTATTTTTTTGTATTCTTTTTTATTAAGGCTATATAAATATAGTTTTCTGCATTTGCCTCTGTCTATAACTTTACAGAACATTTTGTAATCCAGTGGAAATTTTTAAATAGTTTATTATATATTAAATTCTGCATTAATTAATATAAATTTTTAAAATAAGTCATTACTACTAATAAGCTTAATTTGTTTGGAGACATATTATGAAAAATATAATTATTTTAGCTATTCTATTGCTTTCTTCTAAAATTGCTTTTGCTGACAATCTTGTTAAACCAAGCCCAGATATAAATCCTATTGATGTTGTTGAAGTTCAGCTCTTCGCTCTTCAATCAAATGATGAAAGTGATTTTGGTATAAGACAAACATGGGAATTTGCGCACCCAAGAAACAAAATGGCAACAGGTCCCCTTCCAAGATTTATAAGTATGATTAAAACTCCAGCTTACTCAATTTTGCTAAATAACCTAAAATTTGAAACAAGAGAAATTTTCAATGATGGTAAAACTGCCGGAATTGCAGTGCGAATTGAAGCTAAAGACAACAAAGCATATACATATATGTGGACACTAGAGAAAATTATAGAAGAGGGACCATTAAATGGTATTTGGATGACTTCTGGTGTTTCATCCCCAAGATTACTAGCTGAGGGATCTTAATTACTTAAGTTAAAGTTTTTGAAACATAGTAATCCCATTTTTTTAGTAGATCATTTCTAATGCTTTTATTCATACTAGGTGTATAACTTTTATCAGGTGTCCAAAGTTTAGATACTTCTTCAAGTGATGAGTATTTTCCATCAGAATAGGCAGCCATCATGGCTACTCCAAGTGCAGTTGTTTCTGTAACTTTCGGTTTTTTAACATTTATATTTAAAATGTCTGCTAGAAATTGCATTAGCCAATGATTCTCAGTCATGCCTCCATCAACTTTTAAGGTTGACGGATCTATACCATCCTCAGACATTGCTTTAAAAAGGTCTCTAGTTTGATAAGCAACGGACTCAATCGCAGCTCTAGTTAGTTCATATTTACCAGTGTCTCTGGTTATGCCATACAAAGCCCCTCTGGCATCTGCATCCCAGTGTGGACACCCTAAGCCAGTAAAAGCAGGCACTAAAAATACATTAGAATTACTATCCATTGATTCAACGATTTCTTGAGTTTCATTAGCATTTTTAATAATATTGAGACTATCTCTAAGCCATTGAACAACTGCCCCTGCAACAAAAATAGAGCCTTCTAAAGCATATGTTGCTTTTCCATCAACCTTATAACAAATTGTCCCTAATAATCGTGATTTCGAATGAATAATCTTATCTCCAGAGTTGATAATTACAAAACAACCTGTACCATATGTTGACTTTATACTTCCTGGGGTTAAACAAGCTTGTCCAACAGCTGCAGCTTGCTGATCACCTAAAATAGATAAAACAGGCAATTCAAAATCCAGCACTTGTTTTGATACTTTCCCAAAGTTACTATTAGAATCCATTACTTTTGGCATAATAGATTTAGGAACATCAAAAATCTTAAGTAACTCTTCATCCCATTCAAGTTTTTCTATATTGTAAAGGCTTGTTCTTGATGCATTTGTTGCGTCTGTTGCATGGACTTTTTTATCAGTTAATCTCCAGAGTAAAAAGCTATCAACTGTTCCAAAGCATAATTCATTATTATTAGCTTTGGACCTTGCTTCAGGAACATTATCTAAAATCCATTTAATCTTTGAAGCACTGAAGTAAGGATCTATAACTAAACCTGACTTGCTAACAATTTTATTTTCAAGGCCGTCATTAACTAGTTTTTTACAGAAATCTGAAGTCCTTCTGTCTTGCCAAACAATTGCATTGTAAATGGGTTTCCCAGTTTTTTTATCCCAAACTATTGTTGTTTCTCTTTGGTTGGTAATACCAATACCACGTATTTTATGACTTTTAGCCACATCTGAATAATAAAGTTTACTAAGTACAGATTTTGTAGTTTCCCATATTTCTTCAGGATTATGTTCAACCCACCCAGGTTTGGGATAGATTTGATTAAATTCCTCTTGATAAGAATTAAAAATACTTCCATCTTCTCCAAATAGTATTGCTCTACTGCTGGTTGTTCCCTGATCAATAGAAATATAAGTGTCCATTATTTCTCTCTTCTATACTGTGGTCTGATAAATATACTAACAAAAAAAAATAAAAAAAATCTTTTTTATTTAAATTTTAAAGGATCATCAGTTATTACTCCTGATAACCCAAATTTCCACAAAGCATCTATTTCTTGAGGGTTGTTGCATGTGTATACATAAGTTTGAATATCTAGTTTACTCATTTGTTTTATTTGATCACAGGTCACTGATTTATAATCTAAATGTATTGTAGTTGCATTTAAATCTCTAACATTTAGTTCCCAGTTTTTAGGAAGACTCTCATACAAAATACCAACAGGTATTTGACTTGAATATTTTCTTAATAAAAACAGAGAATCTAAATCAAAAGAAGTTACTAAAACTTGATTTTTTATATTAGTTTTTTTTATAGCTTGTAATAAATTTGAAACTAATCTTTCTCTGTATGAGCTTTTAATTGGTTGATAAAATTTCATCTCTATATTCAATTTTAGCTTACTTTTTTTACAATACCTAAGCAATTCTTCCATTGTTGGAATCTTCTGAAAAAAATAGTTTTTGGGCTTGATTTCTCCAACGTTAATTGTTTTTAATTCTTTTTTTGTTATTTCTTTGACTAGACCAGTAGCATCAGATGTTCTGTCTAAAGTATCATCATGTATGACTAAAAGTATTTCTTCATTTGTTAGTTGCACATCACATTCAGCCCATTCAATGCCATTTTGTACACACCACTCAAAACCTGAGATTGTATTTTCAGGTTTATATTTAGCAGCACCCCTATGGCCACAAATTTTTGACATCATAATAGTATCTCTCAAATTTTAATTGTAATAACCAAATAAATTAAATATTAAATAAACAATAAGTACTTAACTCATATTTCATGGAGGAAACAGTTGTTTAAAAAAATAATAGCTCTAATAACATCATTTTTTATTGTTGAACAGGTTGCTTCAGCGAGTGAAGCGAATGGAGATAAAATACTTCTTAACACTTCAAAAGGTGAAATAGTTATAAAGCTATTGCCTGATATAGCACCGGTCCACGTATCAAGAATAGTTGAACTTGTTAAATCTGGATTTTATGATGGTATTATTTTTCATAGAATTATTCCTGGGTTTATGGCTCAAACAGGAGACCCAAAAGGGAACGGAACTGGTGGAAGTGGAACTAATCTTAAAGCTGAGTTTTCTGATTACCAATATATTTATGGAACTGTTGGTATGGCAAGAACAATGGATCCCAATAGTGCTGACAGCCAATTCTTCATTTGCTTTGATGGATGTGGACATCTTACTGGACAATATACTGTGTGGGGACAGGTAGAAACTGGTATGGAAGCTGTTGAAGCACTTAATGTTGGTGAGCCTCCCTCAGACCCAGACAAAATTATTAGTGCAAAAATAATTAATTAGGTTTTAAGTCAGAGCATCTATCTCCTCATCAGACATTGTGTCAGGGATTAAAGTTATTGGCACCCTAAAATTTAATGCACCTCTCGAGGTTACGTGAGATACAAGTGGTCCTGGACCTGAACTTCCGGTTGATACTGCTAGAACAAGAATTGATATTATCTTTTCTTCATTTATTAAATTCACTAATTCCTCTTTGGCATCGCCTTCTCGAACGTATAGAACAGGCATTTGACCAGTAATTTCAATAACAGTTTTACCTATTTGTCGAAGCAATTTTTCAGCATTTTCTCTGGCTTCAGTTCTCATGATCTCGGCTACACCGGCAAAATGTTGGAATTCAGCTGGACTTAAACATTTAAATAAAGCTACTTTTCCACCAGTTGATGCTGCACGTTTACAAGCATATCTAATAGCATGGTGTTGTTCTTCTGAAGCATCTATAACAACAAGGAAAACCCTTTCTTTTACCGCATCTAATTTTTTCTTAGCCATACAATCCTCACTAATTTTAATCAAACTTTCCTAAATCCTACTGCTGCTAAATATCCAGCAAATACTGCTAAAACAATTGCAAATATACCATAAAAAGTAGAATAATCATGAGCAAAACTATAAATTTTTGAACCCATACCAGTTTTCTTTACAAATATTTGAGTGTTTTCTTCAGAAATTTTTTCCCCATTTCTAAGATGTAAAATTTTTACATCATAGTTCCCAGGAAGGACTGTTGCTGGTAAAATAACTGGAGCTCTAAATAATTTATTATCTTTAATTTCAATTTTATTTTTACCTGTACCTTTTTTTGTAATCCACATTTCATTTTTTTTCATTCTAGAGTCAAAGCTGTTAATCCAATCATCTAGATTTCTATACTTTTGTGGATTTTTAGAAATTAGTTTCAAGTTTGAACTACCAAGATTATTTAATGCTAAATAATTTAAACTTTCACTGCTTACTTTTGATTTGCTAAATATTGAATAATAAAAAGAAGGAACATTTTTGAAAGTAACACTTTCTTTATTGATCCATATGCCAGAGATATAATCTTTTTTATATATCGTTGCTTCTGTTTTTGGACCTTCAATGAAAATAAATAAATCATCACCTTCTTGGCCATCGTAAGTACCAAATAAAAATAATTCTGCACCGTTAAATCCTGTATTAATATTTATAGAATCATTCGATAGGTCAGCAACTATAGACTTAGCAAAACTTATATTCACAAAAAATATTGATAAAAAAACTATTATTAATTTTTTCATCTTTTTATCTCTATTGAAAAAATATCTTCTGGTGTTAGCGTTAAATCCATAAATAGTTTGAAACAAACTGCTAACACAAGTAGAGCCAAAAGACCTCTCAGTTGCTCGCCTCTCAGTAAAGAGCTTGCGTTACTTCCTATTTGTGCTCCAATTACGCCTCCAATCATAAGTAAACCTGCTAAAACAATATCTACTGTTTGAGTTGTTATAGATTGTAAGAATGTTACATTTGCAGTTACAAAAATAATTTGGAACAGAGAGGTTCCAACAACCACAGCAGTAGGCATTCCTAAAACGTATATCATCGCAGGAACAAGTATAAAACCACCCCCAACTCCCATTATAGCAGATAACATACCCACAAAAGCTCCAATAAATAATGGCAACAATGCACTTATATATAACTTGGATCGTCTAAATCTTATTTTAAATGGCAATCCATGAAGCCAATTGTGTTGGTGCAACTTTCCTCGGGATGCTCCGGGGGTTCTGGATTTTAATATAGCTTTTGAAGATTCCCATGCCATTAAAAAACCAATTAAGCCAAGAAAAACTACATATGCTAATCTGATTACTAGCTCTATTTGACCAATGGTTTTAAGAAATGCAAATAGCCAAACCCCAAAAGAAGAGCCTATCAAACCTCCAATTAATAAAATAAAGCCCATTGTAAAATCAACATTTCTTTTTCTCCAATGAGCTAATACTCCTGATACTGATGAAGCAACTATTTGATTTGCTTCAGTAGAGACTGCAACTGCAGCAGGTATTCCTAAAAAAATTAATAGAGGTGTCATGAGAAAACCTCCTCCAACCCCAAATAAACCTGAAAGAAAACCAACCATTCCACCTAAGCCAGTTATAGCAAAAACATTCATTGAAACTTCAGCAATGGGTAGGTAAATGTACATTTCTATTTAACTTATTGAATATAAAAGTATGATTACACCTATGGAGATAATAATTGCAATGAGTTTGTTTATTAATTTAAATAAATTATATAATAAAAATGAAATTATAGTAAATTAACTTTTTAATTTTAAATGTCGAGTAAAGAACTACATAATTATGATATTAGAATTGCTTCAAACGGTGACTGGTATCATGAAGGAACAAAAATTCAAAGAATAGAACTTGTAAAACTATTTGCTTCAGTTCTTAACAAAAGAGATGATAATAAGTATTGGCTAACAACACCTAAAGAAGAAGGTGTTATTAAAGTTGATGATGCACCATTTGTAATTACAAAAATGGATTACTCTGGAGAAATTGAAACAGCTAATTGTTGGTTTACAACGAACTTAGAGGATAAGATTTTATTAAGTAAAAACAATCCCTTAAGGCTAGATTTTGACAACAATAAAAACCCAAGACCATATGTTTATCTTTTTAGAGGTATGGAAGCCTTAATACTGAGGCAAGTTTATTATGAAATAGTCAAATATGCTGTAAAAGACGAAAATGGAATTTACGGTATATGGAGTGACAATACTTTTTTCCATATTGAACAAAAACAATAGTAAATTTTTTCAATGGTTTCAATGAGCATAAAACACATAACTGAAAAATTTAATAATCTTTCATCTTCTTCAATTACGAAAATTAAATCTGATTATAAAAAATCGGCAGTTATGTGTTTGTTTTTTGAAAATGATAATAATGTTTATATTCTTTTAACAAAGAGATCTGAAAAATTAAAAAATCATGCAGGGGAAATATGCTTTCCAGGAGGAAGAATTGAAAAAAATGATAAAAATTTGCTCGATACTGCCTTAAGAGAAACTTTTGAAGAAGTTGGTGTGTCTAGAGATAAAATAAAAGTCATTGGTCAATTAGATGACTATATAACAGGAACAGGCTTTCATATAAGTACTTTTGTAGGAATATTAAAACCTAAACAAAAATTACTTATGAATAAAAACGAAGTATCCGAAATAATTTATCTTCCTTTAGATGTTCTTCAAAATAGAAAAAATTTTATTTGGTCTTGTAAGAAATTTGGTAACAAAAAATATAAATTTTGGAAAATTAATTATTTTGATTATAATATATGGGGAGCAACAGCATCAATTATAGTAAGCTTAGCTTCTAAAATTTTTATCAATAAATAAAAAGGGATATTATTCAATTATGAAAAGGCTAATTTTTATTGGACTAGCATTAATAATTCCAGTTTTGATTTGGTGGGTAGAGAGTAAAATTGCAAAAAAAAAAGGTGAAAGCTTCTCCGGGCCATCAGTGTTGATGTTATCTGGTATTGCATTAAGTATCTTTATTTTAATTGTTGGACTTCTTTTATCACAGTCTTCAAATGCCCCAAGTGGGTCTGAATATTTTCCAGCAAAAGTTGAGAATGGAGAAATTATTTCAGGTGGTTTTAAAAAAAATTAAAACCATAAGTCATTATGACAGAGCTCTTTTTAAAACAAATTTTTAATTTACCCAAATTTTTTGCAAATAAAGATTTTATAAAAATTTTTGATAAAATTTTTAAAGCTGGAGGTGAGGTTGCCTTGGTCGGTGGGGTAGTTAGAAGTATTCTACTTAACGAAGATTTGGCAAATGAGCAATTATCTTTCGATTTAGCTACAAACTTGAATTCTAAAAAGCTCATCGAAATATTTGGGGATCAAATAAAATTTAGTGAAGAAGGTTTGAAGCATGGGACTGTAATTATCAAAAATAATAATTTTATTTTTGAAGTGACAACTTTGAGAGTGGACACTAAGTCAACAGGAAGATATTCAGCTGTAATTTTTCAAAATAATTGGAAAGAAGATTCAGCTAGAAGAGATTTAACAATAAATTCAATTTATTTAGATTTTAATGGAAAAATTTATGATCCCAATAACGGGATTAGAGATCTTATGATAGGTAATGTTGAATTTATAGGTAACATTGAAGAGAGACTTAAGGAAGATTATTTGAGATTAATTAGATATGTTAGATTTTTTTCAAAATACTCAAAACTTAAAATTACTAATAATAAAATATTGATTTTGAAACAATACTCTCACAAAGTTAAAACTCTTTCTCGAGAAAGAGTGATAGATGAAAGTCGAAGAATTTTTTCACAAACAATCAAAAATTCATATATTGCTGCTGAAATTATGAGGAAAACGGATTTAGATATCGCATGCTATGGTGAGAAATTTGATTTGGCAAAATTGCATGAATTAAAAGAATTAAATATCGAAATCAATTGGATACAAAAAGTAGCAATTCTATTTAATAATAAAATTAAAAATATTAGTCTATCGAGAAACTTTCCAGTTTCATCTTTAGAAAGAAAAATATTTAATAATCTTAAATGTAGGTTTACCAAAGAAATTATAAATTCTTTATTATCTAATCAATGGCAAAAGCATGTATATTTTTTAGGTGTTGATGTTGGAATAAAACTTTTAATGTCCATTGATTTATCCGAGAAAATTAAGAAAAGATACTATGATATTATCAATTTTAAGACACCAAAGTTTCCTTTAAATGGCAACGATTTAATTAAAAGAGGTTTTAAAGAAGGTAAAGAAATTGGGAAAAACTTAAATAGAATTGAAAAAAAATGGGTCAACTCAAATTTTATACTTACAAAAAATGAACTTCTAGATGAAATTAGAATTGAAACTTAATTGATACTAAAGCCAATAAAATAAAGATAATTAGATAAAAATGACAATTAAAGAATATATAGCAACTGATGAAAATAAGATTGTAGCAGAAAAATGGTTCACTCATTTAAGAGATATGATCTGCAAGGAATTTGAGCAAATAGAAAATTCAAATTCAAATAAAAATTCCTTTAAAATTACTAATTGGAATAGAGATGGTGGTGGAGGAGGAAAAATGAGTATTATGAAAGGTGATGTATTTGAAAAAGTTGGGGTAAATATATCAACTGTTCATGGAAAATTTACGGAAAGTTTCAGATCAAAAATACCAGGTACCGAAAAAGATGGAAACTTTTGGGCAAGTGGCATTTCTGTGGTTTCACACCCTAAAAACCCATTTGTTCCTGCTGCTCATATGAATACTAGATTGATTGTAACTTCAAAAACTTGGTTTGGTGGTGGTGGAGATATAACCCCTATGAAATCATCACCTAAAATGTCAAACATATTTCATGAAGATTTGAAAAAAACTTGCAACAGACATGATGAAAAATATTATGGTAAATTTAAAGCGTGGGCAGACGAGTATTTTTTTATAAAACATCGTAATGAAACCAGAGGAGATGGAGGTATTTTTTTTGATTATATAAACACAGGTTTTTGGGATAAAGATTTTAATTTTGTAAAGGATGTTGGTAATACTTTTCTAACATCATACTCTAAAATTATTAGGAAGACAAAAAATTTACCCTGGAATTCAAAAGACAGAGAAGATCAATTGGTCAAAAGAGGTAGGTATGCAGAATTTAATTTGTTATATGATAGAGGGACACTTTTTGGTTTGAAAACAGGAGGTAATACCGATGCTATTTTGATGAGTTTACCCCCTGTTGTAAAATGGTCTTAAAATACCTAATGTTATAAATTAATAATTGATCAGAAAAAATGATTTTTACGGAAATAAGTCCTTGCACCTTTATTGAAATTATCGCAAAAAGAGTTAGATTACGATGTACTGAGTTTATGTTAAGGATTATTTAAGTGAGTAAAAAGAAAACAAGAAGAGATTTTATTGTTATAGCTTCTTATTCTATGGGGGCTGTCGGTGCTGGAGCTGCAATTTGGCCAATAATAAATCAGATGAATCCAGCAGCTGATACTCTAGCAATGGCTTCTACAGAAGTTAACATTGGAGCACTAGAAATTGGTCAGGCTTTAACAGTTAAATGGAGAGGAAAACCTGTTTTTATTAGAAGAAGAACTGAGGATGAGATCAATGAAACTAGAAATGTTGCTATTGATACACTTAGAGACCCTCAATCCGATGAAGAAAGAGTTCAAAAAGATGAATGGCTTATTGTTATGGGGGTATGTACACATCTAGGTTGTGTTCCACTGGGTCAAAAAATTGGAGATGGAAAAGGTGATTATGGTGGTTGGTTCTGTCCCTGTCATGGATCTCATTATGATGCTTCGGGAAGAATAAGAAAGGGACCTGCACCTCAGAACCTTGAAATCCCCCCATATAGTTTTATTTCAGATAGTGTACTAAAAATTGGTTAATCAAGGTGAAAAATGAAAAGTTCAATTCCAAAATCACAATTTAAAAATCCAGTAATTAATTGGATTGACACTAGGCTTCCAATCTTTACTGCAGTAAACGAAGCCGTTGGTACTGAGCATCCTACACCGAAAAATTTGAATTATTGGTGGAATTTTGGCTCTCTTGCAGGTGTTACTTTAGTTATAATGATAATTACTGGTATTGCTCTAGCAATGAACTATACAGCGCATGTTGATCATGCTTTTGATTCAGTAGAAAGAATAATGAGAGACGTAAATGGTGGTTGGCTCATTCGATATATTCATATGAATGGAGCAAGCTTCTTTTTTATTGTTGTTTATATTCATATGGCTAGAAGTTTATATTATGGATCTTATAAGGCACCGCGAGAGTTATTGTGGATTTTAGGAGTTGTCATTTATCTACTGATGATGGCAACAGCTTTTTTAGGTTATACACTACCTTGGGGTCAAATGAGTTTTTGGGGCGCAACTGTAATAACTAATTTCTTTAGTGTCATACCTTTTGTAGGTGAGCCAATTGTTAACTGGTTATTAGGTGGTTATACTGTAGATAATCCTACACTTAATAGATTTTATGCACTTCATTATTTACTTCCTTTTGTAATCGCTGGTGTGATACTTTTACATATTGTTGCATTACATAGATTTGGATCTAATAATCCTCTTGGTATAGATATTAAGAGTGATAAGGATATGATACCATTTCATCCTTATTATACCATAAAAGATTTTTTTGGTCTTGCGGTATTCCTTGCTGTGTTTTGCGTTTTTGTTTTTTTCTTACCGAATTTTTTAGGCCATCCTGATAATTACGTACCAGCTGATCCAATGTCAACACCTGCTCATATCGTTCCTGAATGGTACTTGTCTCCATTTTATGCAATACTTAGAGCTGTTCCTGATAAGCTTCTTGGAGTATTGGCTATGTTTGGTGCTATTGGTATATTGTTCATATTACCATGGCTTGACAGATCTCCAGTTAGAAGTGCTCATTACAGACCTATGTACAAAATATTCTACATAATTTTTATAATTAATATGTTAGGTCTTGGATATTTAGGTGTTCAAAATCCAGAGGGTATTTATATTTTACTTGGTAGAGTTTGTACTGCTTGGTATTTCATACATTTTTTAGTTGTAATGCCCTTATTAAACATTATCGAAACGCCTATGGCTTTACCTAAATCGGTAAGTGACCCAATATTTTCAAGCGGTTCCTCTGGCATGGCACCAGCCGCACGTAGGAGTAAGAAATAATGTATAAGTATTTTATATTTATAGTTTTATGTTTCCTACCAATTCAATCCTTTTCAGCCGGTCCATCTATCAAGGGTGAAACTATAGATTGGGGTTTTAATGGACCCTTTGGTAAATTTAACAAATCTTCGTTACAAAGAGGATTGCAAGTTTATACTGAAGTATGCTCAAGCTGTCATTCATTAAAATATATTGCTTATAGAAATTTGTCTGATCTTGGTTATAACAAATCTGAAATAAAAGCTTTTGCTTCAACCTTTACTGTTACTGATGGACCAAACGATGATGGCGAAATGTTTGAACGTCCTGGAATGCCTGCTGACCATTTCGTATCTCCATATCCTAATATGAACGCTGCTCGTGCTGCTAATGGTGGTGCTTATCCACCTGATCTTTCATTGATTACTAAAGCCAGAGGTGGGGGTGCAGATTATCTATATTCATTGCTTATAGGTTATAAAAAACCACCAGAAAATTTAGAAGTTAGGGAAGGTCTTTATTATAATAAATATTATAGTGGAAATTTAATTGCTATGCCTCAACCTTTGTATGGAGAGGATGTCACATATGCTGATGGCACAAATGCCAGTATTGAGCAAATGGCTTCTGATGTTACAGAATTTTTAGCTTGGGCTGCTGAACCTGAAATGGAAGTGAGAAAAAGAACAGGAATAGCTGCTATAACTTTTTTGTTAATAATGGCAGTTTTATCCTATATTGCAAAACAGCAGATTTGGGCCAACGTTAAGAAAAAACAGGCTTAAAATTTAAACATTAAATCTGAAATTAAATATATCTCCATCTTTTACTAAATAATCTGAGCCTTCAACCCGCATTTTGCCGGCATCTTTTGCACCATTTTCGCCTTTAAAGTTAATATAATCTGAATATGAAATTGTTTCAGCCCTTATAAAACCTTTTTCAAAATCTGTATGAATTTTTCCTGCCGCTTGAGGCGCTTTTGATCCACTAACAGTTGTCCACCCGTGAGCCTCCTTAGGCCCAACCGTAAAAAATGATATTAAATCTAAAAGATTATAACCAGATCTAATTAATCGATTGAGAGTAGGTTCTTTTAATCCTATTGAACTTAAATATTCATCACTTTCAGTTTTTTCTAATAAAGATAATTCTTGTTCTATTTGTGCACTAACAAAGGTATAACCACAGTTATCCAACTTAGCCTTTCTCAATACAGCTTCAGAATAATTATTTCCACTTACTATCTCACTTTCAGATAAATTACACACATATAGAATTGGCTTTACAGTAATTAAATTTAACTCACGAATTAAATCATTTTCATCTTTATTGAGAGATTCAATTTTTCTAGCTGCAATTCCATTTGACATTTCAATATAAATTTTTTCTATTAGTGATAATTTTATTTTAGCCTCTTTATCATTTCCTCTTATTTTTTTTTCTAAATTATTTCTCTGTTTTTCAAGGCTTTCAATATCAGAGAGAAGAAGCTCCGTTTCAATAATTTCTAAATCCCTAACAGGATCAATTGAACCCTCTACATGCGTTATATTTTCATCTTCAAAGCATCTTACAACATGTGCAATCGCGTCAACTTCACGTATGTGTCCCAGAAATTGATTTCCCAATCCTTCGCCTTTAGACGCATCCTTGACAAGGCCTGCAATATCTACAAATTCAAGTTGTGAATAAATTGTTTTTGCTGAATTAGCTATTTTTGCCAATTTGTCTAACCTATTATCAGGTACTGGAACTCTTCCAGTATTAGGTTCGATTGTACAAAAAGGATAGTTTGCCGCTTCTGCTTGGCTAGTTTTAGTTAAGGCATTAAATAATGTTGATTTCCCAACATTAGGCATGCCTATAATTCCACAATTAAAACCCATAACTAATCACTTTTTTTATTATTATTAGTATTAATTGCAACCTTATTCATAAATTCTATGCCCCCATCTTTATATATATAATCAATTTCATCTACCATGATTTTTAATAAGTCATTTAACCAATTATTAAAATCGTCTTTATGAAATGGCGATAAGACCCACTTTGATGGAGGAATATTATGCATGGGTCTTCCTATACCAATTCTTACACGATAAAAGTTTTGACCTATATGATTGATAATATCTCTCACCCCATTATGACCACCATGGCCTCCACCAAATTTTAGTTTGATTTTTCCTTTATCTAAATCAATTTCGTCATGCCATACAATAACTGATGAGGGTTCAATGGAAAAATAGTCCATAATTGAAGTTACGCATCTTCCCGAGGCATTCATGAAAGTTTGAGGTTTTAATAAGATAGTTTTTTCATTATTTTTTGAGAATTTATAGTAATATCCGTTAAATTTTTCTTTACAATTGATAACATCATACTTGCTTATAATACTATCTATAACCATAAAACCAACATTATGTCGGTGTAATTCACACTCTTTACCAGGGTTTCCCAGCCCTACATGTAAAAACATATTAACAAAATTATTTATTAATTTTCAGTATTATTATCTTTAGATTCACTTTCAGTATCAGAATCCTCATCAGTTTCATCACTTGCTTCTGTTTCTTCAACTGAGCTCTCAGCCATCTTTGTTGGAGCAGCAATGGTAGCAATTGTAAAATCTCTATCGGTTATTGTAGGCTTTACTCCTTCAGGCAGATTAACTGAACTGATATGAATTGAATCTCCTACAACAAGTCCTTCAAGGCTAATTTCAATTTTTTCTGGGATATTATCAGCAGGACACTCCAATTCTAATTCAAACCTAACTGTATTTAAAACACCTCCTGTTTTTAAACCAGGAGATAGATCCTCATTAATAAATGAAACAGGAACAGATACATTGATATTTGATCCTTTACCGATTCTAAGAAAATCGACATGGAGAGGATTTTCTGAAACTGGATGGAATTGAATATCTCTTGTTAGAACTGTATTCGCTTTACCTTCAACAGAAATATCTAGTAACCTACTAAAAATTCCTGATTGGTTCATAAGTTTTCTATATTCACTTTCTTCAATATCAATTGAGATTGTGTCTTTTTTCTCACCATATATAATTGCAGGAATTCTCCCAGCTCTTCTTGCAGCTCTAGCGGAACCTTTCCCAGTATTACTTCTTACATTTGCATTTAATATTGTATTATCTGACACAATTTTCTCCTAGAGTTTCATATTTACAACAATAAAAAATCTTTTATACAAATTTACTCAAAATTGCTACAAAAAAGTAATATTAATAATTAAAATAATAATTTTTGATTGCTTTAATCAAATAGAGAAGAAACTGATCTTTCCATATGAATTCTTTTGACTGCTTCACCTAGTAGTGGGGCTATAGAGATATGCTTTACATTTTTGGCTACACGAAAAGCTTCAGTTGCAGCAATACTGTCAGTGGTTACAAGAGAGTTAAGTGGTGATGAAGCAACTCTTGCTACAGCACCTCCTGAAAGAACACCATGAGTTACATATGCATCTACGGTTAATGCTCCAGATTCTATTAGAGTTTCCGCTGCATTACATAATGTACCACCAGAATCAACGATATCATCAACTAATAAACAATTTCTACCTTTTACTTCACCAATTATATTCATGACCTCGGATTGTCCAGGTGCTTCTCTTCTTTTATCTATTATTGCTAAATCTGTATTCAATTTTTTTGCTACTGACCTAGCTCTCAAAACACCTCCTACATCAGGAGCAATTATACATAAATCTTTTGGATTATAATTCTTTAAAATATTTTCTATAAATACTGGTACAGCGAATAAATTATCAGTTGGAATATCAAAGAAACCTTGAATTTGGGCAGCATGTAGATCTATCGTAAGAACTCTATCCGCTCCAGCAACTGTAATTAAATTTGCAACGAGTTTTGCAGAAATTGGAGTTCTAGGACCTGATTTTCTATCTTGTCTTGCATATCCAAAATAAGGAATAACAGCTGTTATTCTTCTGGCCGAACCTCTTCTCAGTGCATCAATTGTAACTAATAATTCCATTAAATTATCATTTGCAGGATATGAAGTTGACTGAATTATAAAAGTATCTTCCCCCCTTACATTTTCCTGTATCTCGACAAATACCTCCATATCAGAAAATCGTCTTACTAAAGCTTTTGTTAAAGGTTGATTTAAATAGGCAGAAATGCCTTCTGCAAGCGGTTGATTGGAATTACAAGAAACAATTTTCATTTAATAACCTAGTCAAATTATTAATTTGATAGCAACCACTTTAACTTGAAGCAAGGAAATTTTTATTTTTTTTTTCTGAAAAAAGACCAATAATATTTATCATCCTGCCAGTAATAAAATTATTTTTTTTTGTTTCATATCTATAGCTAAAAAACTTATCAGGATTTTTACACGTGTCCTCTGATAAACAGTAAATATTTTGCAGACCGTTCCTCTCCATTCTATTTTTTAAATAACCTGGTAAGTTAAAAAAGTAACAGTTATTTGTATAAGAAAAAAAATAGTGACTCGCCTCATCTTTTTTAATTGCATATTCAATCATATCATTTTTTACTTCAAATGATTCTTTGCTTATGCAAGGCCCTATCACTGTATATATATTTTCTAAGTTGGATCCATTTAACCTAAATTTATCAATAAGGTTGTCAATAACGCCACTCAAAGACCCACGCCAACCGGCATGTGCTGCTCCAATAATATTATTTATTGGGTCTGCCATAAGAATTGGTGCACAATCTGCTGTAGTTATAGAAATTGGCAAATCATATGTTTTGCATATGATTCCATCGGCTTCAACTATTTCTAAAGAATCAATAAAGTCTTCAGCATTTACTATTCTATTCCCATGTATTTGCTTTATAAAAAAATCATTTTTAAAGCCTAATTCATTAAGAATCTTTTTTTTGTTTCTGATAACATTATTTTCTTTATCACCAACAAAAAAACTACAGTTTAGAGAGTTCCAAGGGTATGGACTTACCCCACCAGATCTAATGCTAAATGCATGTCTAATATTTTTGAAATTTAAAAAATTAGACTGAACTATAGACATTTTTAAAAGCCTTCTAAAATTTTTAAATTTTCAGATTGTAAAGCAAACACTTTAAAAGCTTGACCCATATAAGAAGCTGAAACAAGACGCTCAAATTCATTAGAAAGTCTTCTTCTTTCAATGACTGATTTGTTATGACCTAAATTCTCAAACCTTTCTTTTATACCTAAATTCATTAAAAATTCTTTTTGGGTTATAGGTCCTTTATAAATAACTCCATTGGGGACATTTTTCATAAAAGCAGAAAAATTTACCCAGCTTGATAAATCAGTAAGACCAATACTCTGGAAAATATCTGAAGCATGATGATTTTTAACACCTTGTAAAGTATTTTTATAATTTAGTTCTTTGTTAATTTGTCCGTAGTCAATTACAATTAATGCACCACTATATTTTAAAATTAATTTAAATATTTTCGCAAGTATGGATTGAGTGTAAATGCTTTGTTCTATAATCTTACCATTAGGATAGGGGTCGTCATCAAGTTTATCAGAGATTTTTTTTCCTAATACAAAATAGAAATTATTATTCTTTACCTCTACTTTTCTCTCAAACCAATAGCCATTATTTGAAATAAATTGGTTGATTGGTAGTGCATCAAAAAATTCATTGGCTATAAAATAGGTTGGTTTGTTTGGAATATTTTCCAAATTATCAATCCAGTTGCATTTATATTTGCTCAAATTATTTTTTTGAACTTTCTTTAATTGATTGCTTTTCTCAAAAAGGAATGAATTAAACTTAATATTATTTGTTTGAATTTTTGAAAATGTATTAAGTATGTCCTTCATCAGAGTGCCATTACCTGGTCCAAGTTCTACTAGATTGATCTCTTTTAAATTCGATGACAAAGCATTACTATAAAAGTTTAGGGCAATTAGTTCACCAAAAACTTGTGAAATTTCTGGAGAAGTAACGAAATCACCTTTTTTACCAATAACCTTACTATTTGAATAATAGCCATGATCAATATTGTATAAACAAATTTCCATAAATTCAGATATATGAATTGGCCCATTTGCTTCTATTAATCTTGTGATTTTCTTTTTTAGTGGAGACTCTTGAATTTTCATATTACTTTAAGCTATTTTGGATTTATTGATGAAATCAACAAGGTTAGTAACCCAGTAATAATCATTATAGAGCACAATACTTGTCCTAGTGTTAAGTCCAATAAAATCATACCTAATTGTGGGTCTGGCTCTCTAAAAAATTCAATCAAAAATCTAAATAATCCATAGAGTAAAATAAATATTCCAGTAATACAACCAGCTTTAGCTCTAATTTTAGTAAAGTAAAATAATAAATTAAGAAATAGAAAAAGAATAAAGCCTTCAAAAAAAGCTTCATATAGTTGAGAAGGGTGTCTTGGAATTTCACCTCCTTTAGGAAAGACTATTCCTATTGGATGTTCGGTAATTCTTCCATACAATTCTCCATTAATAAAATTAGCTATTCGACCAAGCATAAAACCAAATGGAACAGTTAGTGATGAAATATCTGTTATTATTAAAAATTTTATTTTGTATTTAATGCTTGTAAAAATTTGGGCAATTATAACTCCAACTAATCCTCCGTGAAAAGACATTCCACCTTGCCAAACATAAAGTATTTCAATTAAATTCTCTGAATAATAATCAAAATTGTATAGTGCTACATATCCTAATCTTCCACCAATGATTACGCCAAGTATAGCATTATTAAAAAATGAATCTATTATTTCACTATTTAATGAATATCTCGATTTTGCCAAATATAATGCATACCTCCAAGAAAATAGAAGTCCTATAATATACGAAAGAGCATACCAGGTTATCGTAATAGGTCCTAAGTTTATTGCAACTGGGTCAAAGTTTATAGTTGCTATGAAATTATAAATACTATCCATATTTCGAAATTAATATAAAAACTTTAATTTGAATTATTTTTTATTATTTTATTTAAATAACATAACTTATAATGAATTAATTAATTTTTTAATTACTTTTCAAGAAGGAAAAAAATGCTGAAATCAAAATTATTTAATGACTTTTCAAATGTTGCACAGGGTGCTTTTTCCACTATTAACGCTATTAGGGAAGAATTAGATGTATTAGTTAAGAGTAGACTTGAGAGATTACTAGTATCAAAAGGTTTGGTTACTAAAGAAGAAAATGATGTTGTGCTAATGCAGATTAAAGATTTGAATATGAAAATAAATGGTCTGGAAGCTAAAATTGATAACCAAGCTAAACAAATTATTTCTCTTAAGAATAAAAAAATAAATAAAAGGTAGCTAGTAAATGAAAATTTGTTTAGTTGGTTGTGGGAAAATGGGGTCTGCACTATTAGAAGGATGGTCAATTCTCAAAAGTATTAAAGAAATAATAGTAATTGAACCAAATTATGAAAATATTACTAAAACATTAATTAATAATAAGAAATTCAATTTTTATAATAGTCTTTCTGAAATTAAAAATAAGGGTATCTTTGATGTAACTATTTTGGCTGTAAAGCCTCAAATAATGAAAGAAGTTGTCATTCAATTGGCTGAATTGAGAATTCAAAGTAACTCTTGGCTTTCAATTGCTGCAGGTTTAAAAGTCAATTTTTTTGAAGAGTATTTAGGCAGAAATCAATCAATAATCAGAACAATTCCAAACACGCCTTCTTCTATTTTAAAGGGTGTTACAGCAGTACATTACAACTCTAATTGTAATAAAAATGTAATAGAAAACTCTATATTACTTATGGATGCCGTTGGAGAGACAATTCAAGTCAAAAATGAAGAATTAATGGATTCTTATACTGCTGTATCTGGTTCAGGACCTGCATATATATACTTTATGATAGAAGCAATGATAGAAGCTGCCATTAGCATTGGTATAAGCAAAAAAGATGCAAGAGTACTTGCAGAAAAAACTTTAATAGGGTCAGCCTATTTACTTGAACATACAAATGAAGAAGTGCACAAATTAAGAAAAGACGTAACTAGTCCAAAGGGTACAACTGAAGCAGGACTAAAGGTTTTAATGGAAAACAATAATTTTTTTAATTTAGTTGATAGAGCTATTAAAGAAGCACAAAAAAGAGGAAAGGACCTGGGCAAAATTTAGTCCATATAATATTATGTTTGGTGAACATGAAAAATATAAAATATTACTATCTATTTCCCTTCTGGACTTGCTTAAAGAAAATGAATATGAGAAAATAACCTCTGGTCTTCTAATAGAAAAAGCAAAATTAACAAAAGAAAATTATATCTGGATGGCTGATCACAAAGTTAGTCTTCTAAAAACATATTTTGAAATTGCAAATGATGAGATTATTATTGAAGCAAATAAAGATTTTAAAGAAGATATTACAGCCACAGTTAATGAGAAATTGACAGATGTTATAATAAGGTTTTTTGAGTTTCATGAGAAACACAAATTATCCATAAAGAAATTATACCGTTGTACTCTTTCTAATAAAAATCTTTTAAGTCTATTTATTTATATAATAAATGACCTATCTAAAAAGTCTTTAAAAATCTCAGGCGGTCAGTCATTTACCTTTAATGATAATCTAATATTGTTTGGCTTAACTTCAACATATTCCTTGATTTTTCATAAATGGGTAACTGCTCAGGATAAAGATATTTCTAATATTATGAGTATTGCCGATAAGTATCTTAATAATGCTGAAGAAATCGCATCAAATCTAAAAATTATTAAATAATATGCAAACATCAACTAAGAATTTTTTTGAAATAGATATTAGAAAAGGTAATATTATTGATGCTGTTTTATTTAAAGAGGCAATAAAACCAGCAATTAAACTTTGGATAGATTTTGGAACTGATATCGGCATTAAAAAATCTTCTGCACAAATAACTGACAATTATAATCCAAAATCTCTCAAAGGAAAGTCAATTTTAGCCGTAGTAAATCTTCCGCCAAGACAAATAGGACCTTTTATATCTGAAGTTTTAATTTTAGGTTTACCTGATCAAAATAATTCAATTGTATTAGCTGTTCCTGATACTTCTGTTCCTAATGGTTCAAAACTTTCATAATCAAATAGGTAGTGAAACCTTTACTCTTAAACCTCCAAGAGGTGATTCTAATAACTCTAGTGATCCACCATGCGATAAGGTTATATTATTTGCAATTGACAATCCAAGACCGGTCCCACCTGTATTTTTATTCCTTGATGTCTCAAGCCTGTGGAAAGGTTTTAGCGCGTTCTCTCTATCTTCAATTTTAATGCCAGGGCCATCATCATCTATAAATATTAACAATGTGTCTTCTTTTTGCTTTATCAAAATTTCCGTATATTTTGAATATTTTCTAGCATTAGTTAAAATATTCATTACAGCTCTTTTGAAAGATTGGGGACGCAAATTATAATATTTATCTTTAAATGCAATATTTAGTTTTATTTTATAATTTGATTTTTTGAACTGTTCTATAATTTCTATAAATATTTTGTGTAAATTTACCTTTGAAAATGACTCTCCAACATTATCTTTAGCAAACGAAAGATACTCAGAAATCATTAGTTCCATCTCCTCTATATCTTTTTCCATTGAAACAATCTCATTATTTCTTGGAAGCATAGCTATTTGAAGTCTTAATCTTGTTAGTGGTGTTCTAAGGTCATGGCTCACACCAGCAAGCATTTGAGTTCTCTCATTCATTTGGTTTCTAATCCTTGATGCCATTGAAATTACTGCTCTAGTTGCTAAACGTACTTCATTGGCTCCAGTAATTGGTATATTTTTTAAATCTTTCCCTATACCCAAACTATATGCTGTTCTAGCTAATTTTTTTATTGGTCTTACTTGAGCACTAATAAAAACCAATGTTAGTGCAAATAGTAAAAGAGAAGAGCCTATAGACCATGAAACAAAAATCCAGCTAGTAGAACTAAATACCCTTTTATTACTAAACTTAAAATTTAGCACTCCTTTATCAATTTGTATTCCTACTAATATATAATCTTCATCAGAAACAAAATCAGATATAAATGGTAATCTTATAATCAACTCCATAGAATCTTTAAATGCTTTTTCAGCGTATGTGTTACTTGAAAAAGTAAAATTAGGTATTTCTTTTCCTGAAACCCAGTCAATTTGGAAATTTAATCTTTTTGCTAAATCTAGTAATTCTGTATCAATTGGATTACTTATATTTGTCACTTGTGATGTTATAGCAGAAATGTCAGCAACTAAATTTTGTGTCATATGTCTTGTTACAGTATTCCAATGTCGAACGTAAAAAACTGTTACAGTCAATAATTGAACTAACAACAGAGGAAGCAGAACAATTATTAACAGTCTATTAAAAAGTGTTCTTGGAAAAAAATTTCTTAATCTCATTTATTAATTTCTGAATGGAACTCCGCGAAGAAGCCATCCTTTCCCTCTCGCATTTATTAAAAATTGGGGTTTTCCTGGATTTTCTTCAATCTTTTTCCTCAATCTTGTAATCCCAACATCTATACTTCGGCTATTAGAATTTATTTTCAATAACTTACTAAGTTCTGTTCTATCTAAATATTCACCTTGATTATTAGTTAATGCAGTGAGTAAGTCATTTTCAAAATTTGTTGTATGTATGTATTGATTATTTTTATTTAGTTTTTTTTGATTATTATCCCAATTGAATACTCCAAATCTCAATTTTTCTATTTTCTGTTTTTGTAAAAAATAAGTTCTTTTTAAAATATTATTTATTCTCAAAAGCAATTCTTCTGGATCGAAAGGCTTTGTTAAGTAGTCATCTGCTCCACTTTTCAAACCATTAATTCTGTCATTTGTCTGGTCTAGAGCAGTAAGAAGAAGAACAGGCGTACTAAATTCGTTACCTAAGTTTTGCAAAAACTCTAAACCTGTCTCATCTGGCATCATTACATCTAAAATAATTAAATCAAAAGCAAATTCCTTTATTAATTTTTTTGCATTTCTAGCATTCGCTGAAGTACTAACTTTAAATTTATTTTTCTTAAGGAATGCTTTTAAAAGTTCCCTTAGCCTATCGTCATCATCTATTACAAGAATATGCATTTTAAACTTCTTAAATTTTTTAAGATATCATATGCATAAAAATAAAATTTTTGCCAGTTACCTATAGACATTTTAAAAATTATTTGCTCTTTAGATAATTAATTTATAAAAATTCTTAGGGTTAACGGAGATCAATAATGAATATTGTTCCATTTGATGATAGAGATGGTTATATATGGATGAATGGCGAAATGACACCTTGGAGAGACTGTAAAAGCCATGTGATAACCCATGGTTTGCATTATGCAAGTTTAGTTTTTGAAGGTGAAAGAGCTTATAATGGTAAAATTTTTAAATCTATTGATCATACAAATAGATTGTATAATTCAGCAGATATTTTAGATTTTAAAATTCCCTGGGAAATAGAAAAGATTGAATCAACTAAAATTGAATTGTTAGAAACCATGAAATTATCTAATTCATATGTGAGGGCATTTGCATGGAGAGGTTCTGAGATGATAGCCGTATCTGCTCAGCACACAAAAATTCATACTGCTATTGCTGTATGGGAATGGCCTTCATATTTTGATCCTGATGCCAAGATGAGAGGTATTAAATTAGATATTTCAAACTGGAGAAGACCACCTGCAAATTGTGCTCCTGTGCATGCTAAAGCAGCGGGATTATATATGATTTGCACATTAGCAAAACATGAGGCAGAGAAAAAAGGTTTTGATGATACATTAATGCTTAGTCATGATGGTTTTATAGCTGAAGCTACAGGAGCTAATATTTTTTTTAGAATGTCTGATGGAAAGGTTCATACACCTTTACCAAAAACTTTTTTAAATGGAATTACTCGAAAGACAGTGATTTCCTTACTACAGGATGAAGGTTTTGAAGTACTAGAAAGAGATATCAATCTTGATGAACTACAAAATGTTACGGAATGCTTTTTAACAGGAACAGCAGCAGAGGTAACTCCAGTAGGCAAGATAGCTAATTATGAGTTTAAACCAGGTAGTTTGTGTAAAAAAATTATGAATCAATACTCTGACCTTGTAAGGTCATAATTATTTCCATCTATCTTTGGCTAATTCGTCATCTAGTTTGGCTTCAACCCAAACATTATCTTTATTAACTCTTTCAGATTTCCAAAAGGGAGCTGATGTTTTTAAATAATCCATCATATATTCAGTAGCTTCAAAAGCTGCTTTTCTATGAATTGAAGCTGATGCAGCCAATACTATTTGATCATTTACATTTAAAGTGCCGAATCTATGGATAATTAAAGTTCCTAATAATGGCCATTTTTGTGATGCATTTTTAGAAATATCAGTAAGCATTTTCTCAGTCATTCCTGGATAATGTTCTATGGTTAAAGTAGAAATTTTTTTACCATTAGAAAAATCCCTAACGTAACCTACAAATGAGGATAGTGCTCCTGGTATTTCTTTACAAATTGATTTTAAATTATCAATCTCATTTTGAAGTATAAAATTTTCTTTTTGAACTCTTACAATCACTCTAACCACCAGTAACAGGGGGAAAAAAAGCGATTTCATCTTTTTCATTAATCAAAGTTTCAAAATCCGCAAATTCTTTATTCACTGCTACTTTAATTGATTTGGGATACTTGAATGCATTCTGATGTTTGGTAGAGCTGTTTTTTAAAAAACCTATTAGATCTTTTATATTATGAACTTCATTTGGTTTTTCAATTTCTTCTAAGCTTTTACCAACTTTTTCTTTTAACCATGAAAAGTATAAAATCTTCATATTTGAGCCTCTTTAAATGGAATAAAGTTAATAATATCTCCTTTCTCAATTATTTCAATATTTTCGTCCACTTCAATAAGTCCATTTGATCCGGATAAAGATGTAAGTACGCCAGCACCTGGTTTACCGTTGATTTTGACATAATTAATATTATTTTTTTGAAACATTTTTCCTCTTAAAAATTCTTTTCTTCCAAGCTTACTTTTATGCTCAAATTCAGAGATAGCATGAACATTAAATAGTTTTGTTTTATTAGCAGACATTCTTATGTTTATTCCCTCTGATATCATTAACCTAAAACATATTTGTGCTGCAACAGGATTGCCAGGGAGACAAAAAATAGGTATATCTTTTATAGAAGCAAATCCCATTGGTCTACCTGGTTTTATTGCAATCCTCCAAAAGTGTATTATTCCAGATAAATCCAAGATTACTGACTTAATATGATCTTCATCACCTTCTGAAGCTCCGCCAGAAAAAATAATCAAATCAGATTCCTTAACAAACTTTTTAAGAGAAGATTTTAATTTTGTGGGATTATCCTTGATTACTTTATGAAGGAATGGTTTGTTTCCTGTTTCGAAACATAAATTATAAATCATTGGTCCATTAGAGTCGTACACCAAGCCATTCTTTAACTTTTTGCCAGCACTTATAATTTCATTGCCCGTAGATATAACAGCAATTTTTAACTGTCTATTGACTGGTAAATTAGTAAGCCCTAAAGAGGATGCTAACCCTATTTCAGTAGTTTTAATCTTTTGGCCCGCTTTAATAATTACTTGGTTTTTTTTAAGGTTTTCACCAGCAGGTCTGCAATTCACCCCTTTTTTGATTTTTGGAGGTATGAATACTTCATCTTTTTTTACCTTACAAACTTCTTGCATCGCTATGGTATCTATTGGTTTAGGTAATAATGAACCAGTAAAAATCCTTACAGCATCTTTTTTATCTACTTCGAATATTTTCTGCAAACCTGCTTTAATAATTTTTTTAACTTTGAAGATTGAACCTGTCTTAGGATTATATTTAGCGTAATTGAAACCATATCCATCGACTGCAGCGTTACTTTTCATAGGAATATCAATTTTTGAAATAACATCATTTATTAGAACTCTATTATTGCATAAATTAATTGGTATAGACTCTTTTTGCCTCAATTGTTTTGTATTGTTTTGTATGATTCTTCTTGCTTTGTTAAAGCTAATGTCACTTATTTTATATTTTTTAATATTTGATTGTTTTTTAATGTTGAAGTGTGAAATCAAAAATTCAACAATTTCAAATGGTTTATTAAGATCTAAAATATATTTATCTGATCTCTTTATTTTGGGATTATTTGGATCATCAGTAGCTATTGCAAAAATATTTTTATCTTTAAAAGATAATATTTCTCTTCCATCTTCTTCTCTTCTGATTTCTATCTTAGGTATGTTAGCTTTTTTAAATCCTTCAACTAAAATAATATCTTTACTTTTTTGCATTAAAAGTAACTCTTTTAATTTTGTATCATTGTAATTTTCATGCTCAATTATATGAGCAATTCTTTTTGGAGATGATACTATAATCTCTTGTGATCCGGCCTTCCTATGGCGCCAACTGTCTTTCCCTGGCTTGTCAATTTCAAAATCATGGTGAGCATGTTTAATTGTGCCAATTGAATATCCTCTTTCTTTAAATATTTTGATTAATGATATTGAAATTGTTGTCTTGCCAGAATTAGAAAAACCTGCAAGTCCAAAAATAAATTTATGTTTGTTTGTTGTGAAACTCATAAACTATCATTATCTATAGAAACTTTAATATATTGATAAGCCGTTACTAATGATAAGAATGATGATACCCATAACAATAAAATTCCTAAAAAGTTTAAATCAAAATTAAATTCCAATATTGTTGATGGTATCAAAATTATTATTGAAATCATTTGAACTGTTGTTTTCACTTTTGCTAAGAAGGTAACCTTTAAAACATTTCCTTTAATAAACTCTCTTAATCCAGAAATAAATATTTCTCTAATAATAATAAGAGTTGCCGCAATAACATGTATGTCTTGGATTATGTTATTTGAAATTAAACTGATTAAGGCGCATGTAATAAGAAGTTTATCAGCAATTGGGTCTAAGATTTTACCTAATCTGGAGGACTGGTTAAAAGATCTAGCTAAATAACCATCCAAAAAATCGGTAATAGATGATAAAATAAATATAAATAATCCTAATATAATCATATTTGTATCACTTGATAGTAATACTAATACTAAAATAGGTGCTGAAGCAATTCTAAGTATAGTTAAGATATTAGGTATCATTTACTCATTTGTAAAAAAATCATTAATTTTTTGGGCAACATTCTTTGAGATCCCCTCAACTTTCATTAAATCGTTTATACTTGCTTTTGATACTTCTTTAGCAGATCCAAAATATTTTAAAAGAGCATTTTTTTTAATATTACCTATTCCTTCAATTTCATCAATTTTATTATACGATATAGATTTTTTCCTTTTTAGTCTATGTGCAGTTATAGCAAATCTATGAGCCTCATCTCTTAATTTTTGTAGAAAAAACATTACTGAACTATTATGTTTTAGTGTAAAAGTTTTTTGACCAATTAAGTGAAATTGTTCTCTACCTGCATTTCTATCAATGCCTTTTGAAATAGCACAAACCTTTATATAATCTAGTTTGAGCTCTATAAGTGATTTAACTACGGTATTAAGGTGACCTCTACCTCCATCTATCAAAATAAGATCAGGAAGATTGTTGTTTAATTTTTTTGATAATGAGTTTCTAAATCTTCGATTAATAACTTCCTTCATCATATTGTAATCATTGCCACCGGTCATATTACTATTAATTGATAAATTATATTTTCTATATGAGTTTTTATCAAAGCCGTCTTTATTTGAAACTATCATTGCCCCTACGGCAAATTTACCCTGAATATGTGAATTGTCATAGACTTCAATTCTATTAATATCATTTTTAATTTTGAAAATACTACTTAACTCATCAAAGATTTTATTGGTTTTGTTATCTTCAGAAATTTTCCTATTCAAAGACATTTCTGCATTTAAAATAGAGCTATCTATTAATTTCTTTTTTATACCTTTTTGAGGACAAACAATTTTTATATTATAATCAACGAGTGAAGATAATGCATCTGAGATTAAAGTAAAGTTACTCGGAAGTTGTGAAACAATTATTTCTTTAGGGGGAATTTTATTCTCATAAAATTGAGATAAAAACTCAGCAACTAAATCATCTGGTTTCATTTCTGATAAATGTGACATGAAATATGTATGGTCACCAAAGTTTGAACCCGATCTCATAAAAGATATATTAACAGCTACTTTATCATAGTTTTGAAATATTGCGATAATATCCGCATCACCTAGCCCTTTTACGTTAATATTTTGAAATGATTGTATATTGCTTAATGCTCGAATTTTATTTCTCCAAACAGCAGCATTTTCAAAATCAAGTTCATTACTGCATTCTTCCATTTTTTTTGCAAAATCTTTTTTAATTTGATCAGAGTTTCCTGATAAAAAGGTTTTGGCTTGATCGATTTGCTTTTTATAAGAGTTTTCTGAGACCAGTCCTACACAAGGCGCTGTACATCTCTTTATTTGAAATTGTAAACAAGGCCTAGTTCTCAATTTAAAAACATTGTCAGTGCAATTTCGAATAAGAAAACCTTTTTGAAGAGCATCGATAGATCTGTTGACTGAACCAGCAGAAGAAAAGGGACCGAAATAAAAACCCTTTTCACTTTTCCTTCCTCTATGTTTTTTAATTTGAGGAAACTTGTGTCCAGATGTAAGAAGAATATTAGGAAATGATTTATCATCTTTAAGTAGAACGTTATACCTAGGTTTATGTTTTTTTATTAAATTAGATTCTAATAATAAAGCCTCCACTTCTGAATTTGTAATTATAATATCAAGGCTATTTATCTGTGAAATCATCCTTAAAATTCTTTGAGATTGATTATTAAGCTTACTGTATGATGAAACTCTCTTCTTTAAATTTTTTGCTTTTCCAACATAAAGAATATTTCCTGAATTATCTATCATCTTATAAATTCCTGATGATTTAGGTAATGTCAGAATTTCATTTTTGATTATATTTAGGCCTTTTGTATAGTTATTATTCATATTTATAAAAAAAATAATTTAAAGAATATAAAAAATCTCAACTATTAATTATTCGAAAACCTTGAGTTTTCAAAGATTAATTAATTCATCCACTATTTTTGTGGATAACCTTGTGGATAAATTCTCTGTGTTTCAAGAGTATCAATAGTTTGAATTAAATAAAAAGAAAAAAAGAAAAAAAAATGAAAATAATATAAAAACTAATAATATCAATGGGATAATTTAAAATTTTAATTTTTATATGTCTTTTTTAAAAAAACCAAAATTAATTTTGAATTTTATATTATTTTGAAAAATTGATTGTGCATACTTTTCTATAATTATGCTTACTTATATATAAAATTAAATGAAATATATAACATGTAGAGTATTATTAACAGTGGACCAAAAATTCTTTCAACTCTTTTAAAATAGAACAAATAACCACCCAGCATAAGAGTTGCTAGTAACATTATTGGCAAATCATAGTTTACAAATGATAATGGGGTTTCTAAATTTTTCGGGTAGGAAGCAATTGACGATGCACCTAAAATTCCAAGACTATTAAATAGATTTGATCCTAATACATTTCCAATGGCAATATCAGTGTGCCCATTTCTGGCAGCTGCTATTGAAGCAGAAATTTCAGGTAGGGAAGTCCCTAAAGCTACAATAGTCACTCCAATTAATGATTGTTCTATCCCAAAACTCATTGAGATCTTAATTGCACTTGAAATTAGGATTTCTGAAGAAATTAAAACAACTATAATACCTCCTAAAGTTAGACATAGACCTATAAAAAGAGGTGAGAAAAAACTTTTAGTATATATTAAATCATAATTATGTTCATTTTTCTCAGCATTAAATGTCATTATTATTAAAATTGTAATTAAAGTTAAAATAAATATAAATCCAAAGATGGGGTTTAGACTTCGAAAAAAATATCCAAAAATAAATAATATTGTAGTTGATAAAATCATCCAAAATATATCTAATCTTAAGGATTTTGAATTATCTTTAAGAGTAATATACAAGCTTGCACCTCCAATAACTAATAGAAGGTTTGCTATATTACTTCCAACAACATTTCCCCATGCTAAATCAGGGGATCCTTTTAAAACAGCATTAATTGAAACAACTAACTCTGGTGCAGACGTGCCTAAAGCTACTATTGTAATTGCAATCAAATGAGCTGGTATATTTAATACATTTGCAGTTTGAACCGTTCCTTTTACAAGAACATTTCCTCCATAAAACAAACCTATAAAGCCTAGGAATCCCAACAATAAATATAAAATATCACTCATTTCAAATTAAATTTTTCTATTACTTTATTTTTAAACCTAAATGTTTGCGTTCTAATTTTTTTATTTTATCTCTTATTTTTGCAGCATCTTCAAATTCTAAATTAGCAGCTGCATCTTTCATTTGACTTTCCAAATAATTTATATATTCCTCAGGTGATAAGTGCTTATCTCCATTGGAAGCTTTAGTTTTTTCTAAATCTTTTTTATCAAATTCCTCATCAATAATATTGCTAATATTCTTTGAAATACTAACAGGTGTAATGTTATTTTCTTGGTTATATTCTTTTTGTTTATCTCTTCTTCTTTTGGTTTCGCTAAGAGCATATTCTATACTTCCAGTAATAATATCTGCATAAAGTATTACACGACCTTTTATATTTCTTGCAGCTCTACCAATTGTTTGGACTAAAGATGTTTTTGATCTTAGAAATCCTTCTTTATCTGCATCAAGAATTGCGACTAAACCACATTCAGGTATATCAAGTCCTTCCCTTAAAAGATTTATCCCAATTAGAATATCAAACGTACCTAATCTTAAATCTCTAATAATTTCAATTCTTTCTATTGTATCTATATCTGAATGTAGATATCTAACCTTTAATCCAGCCTCAACCATATATTCAGTTAATGATTCTGACATTTTTTTAGTTAAGGTCGTAATAAGAACTCTTTGGTTATCAAGAACTACTTTTCTACATTCAGATATGACATCATCTACTTGGTCCTTTGTGCTTCTTACAATTGTTTCTGGGTCAACTAAACCTGTTGGTCGTATTAGTTGTTCTGTAAATACTCCACTTGTTCTTTCAAGTTCCCATTCACTTGGAGTGGCTGATACAAAAATTGTTTGTGGCCTAAATAATTCCCATTCTTTAAATTTTAAAGGTCTGTTATCCATACATGAGGGTAATCTAAAACCGTAATCAGAAAGAGTTTTCTTTCTAGATGCGTCACCTTTATACATTGCACCTAATTGTGGAATAGTTACATGACTTTCATCAACAATTAAAAGAGAGTTTTCAGGTAGATATTCAAACAAAGTTGGTGGTGGTTCACCTGGGTTCCTAGAAGACAGATATCTTGAATAATTTTCAATTCCAGTACAGCTTCCTGTAGCTTCCATCATTTCAAGATCAAAAATAGTTCTTTGCTCTAACCTTTGTGCCTCAAGAATTTTATTTTCTGAATAGAATTCCTCTAATCTTAATTTTAAATCTTTCTTAATTTCTTTTATAGCGTTTCTTAATGTCGGTTTTGGAGTAACATAATGTGAGTTTGCAAAAATTTTAATTTTTTTTATTTCTTGAATTTTTTCTCCTGTTAAAGGGTCAAATTCATAGATTAATTCTATTTCATCTCCAAAAAAAGATATCTTCCATGCTGTGTCTTCTAAATGTGATGGGAAAATTTCAAGTATATCGCCTCTTTTTCTAAATGTTCCCCTTTTGAAATTTATATCATTCCTTTTATACTGGAGTTCTACTAATCTATTAATTATTTCTTTTTGATTTTGTTCACTATTTACTTCAATAGTTAGGGTCATTTCACTGTAAGTTTCCAACGATCCTATTCCGTAAATACAGCTAACAGAAGCGACAATAATCACATCTTCTCTTAATAGCAAAGAGCGTGTGGCGCTATGACGCATTCTATCAATTTGTTCATTTATACTAGAATCTTTTTCAATATAAGTATCTGAACGAGGTACGTATGCTTCTGGTTGATAGTAATCGTAGTAAGAAACAAAATACTCAACAGCATTATTTGGGAATAATTCTTTCATTTCCCCATATAATTGTGCTGCCAGAGTTTTATTTGGTGCCAATATTAGTGTTGGTCTGGAGAATTTTTTAATAACATTTCCCATTGTGAAGGTTTTTCCTGATCCTGTTACACCCAACAAAACTTGATCTTTTTCCTTTTTTAACAAACCTTCAACCAACTCATTTATTGCTTGAGGTTGATCTCCAGAAGGCAAAAAATTAGAAACAATATTAAACGGTTTGCTTATATTACTAATTTCGTTCATTTATACCTTGACGATTAAAAATTATATAAAAAATAATTATAAAATTTGAATATAATCATTTATATTAATTAAACAACAAAACTTGTTCAAAGGTCTTAACTATGAATTTTTTAGCTAAAAGAGTTTCAAATATTAAACCATCCCCCACTATCGCAGCCACTGCCAAAGCGGCTGAATTAAAATCAAATGGTTTAGATGTTATTGGTTTAGGAGCTGGTGAACCAGATTTTGACACGCCTGTTCATATTAAAGATGCTGCGATTGAAGCAATAAATTCTGGCAAAACAAAATATACAGCAGTTGATGGTATAAAAGAACTTAAAAGTCAGATATCAAAAAAATTTAATCACGATAATGAAATTGATTACTCTTTAAATGAAATAACTGTTGGTACTGGTGGAAAGCAAGTTCTTTATAATGCATTAATGGCAACTATTAATAAAGGTGATGAAGTAATAGTTCCAGCCCCATATTGGGTTTCTTATCCAGATATGGTTATTTTAGCAGATGGAAATCCAGTAGTTGCAAAATGTGAGGAAAAAGATGACTTTAAACTTACACCTGAAATTTTAGAAAAAAATATTACTTCTAAAACAAAATGGTTGATCTTAAATAGTCCGTCTAATCCAACTGGAATTGGATATGAGGAAAAGGAATTAAGGGATTTATCAGTTGTTTTAGAAAAAAATCCACATGTGTTAATTATGGTTGATGATATGTATGAGTATTTAACCTATGATAATTTTAGTTTTACTACACTTGTTCAAGTAAATAAAAATTTAAAAGATAGAGTTTTAACTTGTAATGGAGTTTCAAAATCTTTTTGTATGACTGGTTGGAGAATTGGTTATGCTGGTGGTCCAGAATGGTTGATAAAGGCAATGTCAAAAATTCAATCTCAATCAACTTCTAATCCTAATTCTATTGCACAATGGGCTTCTAAAGCAGCACTTGAGGGTGAAATGACTTTTTTAAAAAGCAACCTTGATGCATTTGAAAAAAGAAGGAACTTTGTTGTTGAAGGTCTAAACAATGTTAATGGGTTAAAATGTAAAATGCCTAATGGAGCGTTCTATGTTTTTCCAAACTGTGGAGGGGTTCTAGGTAAAAAAACCCCCAAAGGAAAAGTTTTAAATTCAGATACAGACTATTGTGATTATCTCTTGGAAGAGGGTCTTGTTGCCACAGTGCCTGGTATTGCTTTTGGTTTATCTCCATATTTTAGGATTTCTTACGCAACATCGGATATAAATTTAGAGAAAGCTATAGAACGTATTGAAAATGTAACAAATAAACTCACCTAAAATTTATGAAATTCAAATCTAATTATAAAGAAAACTCAATTACGCCATCTAAGGTTTTTTTTGAAAAAAGAGAGACTTTGAAAAAAATTTTTCTGATTGGTTCATCTGTTTTATTATCATCAAATTATGGATTAGCGTTTGCAAAAATTTTAGATAATGTTCAGAAAAATGAAAATTTTAAAAATACGAGGCCATTAACTTTAGAAAAATATGCCACTACTTATAATAATTTTTATGAGTTTGGATCATCTAAAAATATATGGAGGTCAGCTCAAAAATTAGAAACTAATCCATGGGAAGTTATAATAGATGGTTTGGTTGCGAAACCTTTGAAAATAGAGGCAAAAGAACTAGTAGAATTAATGGGCCCAATTGAGGAAAGAATTTATCGCCATAGATGTGTTGAAGCATGGGCAATGACTTTACCTTGGTCTGGTTTTGAATTCTCAAAACTTATAGAATATGTTCAACCATTAAATAATGCTAAGTATGTGCAGTTTGAAACTTTTTTAGACCCAAAAATAGCTCGAGGTCAAAAACAAAAATGGTATCCCTGGCCTTATACGGAAGGATTAACAATTCAAGAGGCTTCAAATACTCTCACCTTTATGGCAACTGGTCTTTATGGTAAAGAACTTCCAAAACAAAATGGTGCGCCATTTAGATTAGTTCTACCCTGGAAATATGGTTTTAAATCTATTAAATCAATTAAAAAAATCACATTTACAGATAAAAAACCAATTAGTTTTTGGGAGAATCTTCAACCTTCTGAGTATGGATTTTGGGCAAATGTAAACCCAAATATCCCTCATGCCAGGT